>JALYQE010000369.1 GCA_030855965.1 Verrucomicrobiota bacterium
ACCCACAAATTCGAGATCGCCGGCCACGAAGGCTACATCACCGTCGGTCTCTACGAAGACGGCCAGCCGGGCGAGCTCTTCATTCAAATGTCGAAGGAAGGCAGCACCATCGGCGGCCTCATGGACACCGTCGCCACCCTCACCTCCATGGCCTTGCAGTACGGCGTCCCGCTCGAGAGCCTGGTCAAGAAATTCGCCTACCAGCGCTTCGAACCGAGCGGCTTCACCAAGAACCCCGATATCCGCAACGCCAGCAGCATCACCGACTACGTTTTCCGCTGGCTCGGCTGCCAGTTCATCAAGGGCTACAAGGAGGCGACCTCCCCCAGCCGCCATCCCGAGCTGCCCTTGAAAGAAATCGCCGACATGGAGAAAAAAGCGGTCAACCGACCGGTGGCCGACCTCTCCCGCACCGGCGATAAGGAACTGATCGACGTCATCACCCAGCACACGCCTAACGAGGGCAGCCCCTCCGGCCAGAAAAACGGCCGCACCCACGCCGAGCGCGTCAGCGAAGCCCTGGGCAACATGTTCATGGACATCACCTGCTCGCATTGCGGGAGCAACAAAGTCGTCCGGGCCGGGGCCTGCGGTTGCTGCACCGAGTGCGGCACGAGCCAGGGGTGCAGCTAGGAATTCGTTAGGGACTTTGGGCTCCGGGGGTCCGCCTGCGAGTGGACAACCGGGCGCCTTTCGCTACACTGCGTGACCCCGGCACTCGCCGGCTTCCTCACCTTATTTTATGGCACTCACCGAAACCGACATTCAGCGACAGAAGGAAATTCAACAGGCCGAGGAGCTCCTCTTCAGCGGCCGGCAGGAACTTGGTTTTGCCAAGGGTCTCTTCCTCGGAAATTTCGTGGCCGACTGGGCCATGCCCTACCCCCGCCTGAGCGATGCGCAGCAGGGCGACGTCGATCGCGCGGTGGATGAGCTGCGCGTCTTCCTGGATGAACATCTCGATCCCGAGGAAATCGATCGCGAGGCCGATATCCCGCGCCATGTCATCGACGGCCTCGGCCGCGTCGGCGTGCTGGGCATGACCGCGCCGAAGGAAGTGGGCGGCCGTGGTTTTTCTCAGATGCAGTACTGCACCGTCTTGGAAGAAATCGGCGGACGCTGCGCTTCGACCGCGGTCTTCACCAATGCGCATCACTCGATCGGGATTCGCGCGCTTCTGCTTTTCGGAACGAAGGAGCAGCAGGAAAAATGGCTCCCGAAATTGATGAATGGCGAGCATCTCGCGGCCTTCGCTTTGACCGAACGCGAAGCCGGCTCCGATGCCGCTAACGTGCAGCTAACGGCGGAGCCGAGTGAAGACGGCTCGCATTACATTCTCAACGGCGAAAAGCGCTACATCACCAACGCCTCGATCGCGCAGGTCCTGACCGTGATGGCGCGCACCCCGAATCCGAAGAAGCCGGGCAAGACCGCCATCACCGCGTTTCTCGTTACGCCCGACATGGAAGGCTTCGAAATGATCGAGCCGCGCATGCCCAAGCTCGGGATCCGCGGGACCGCGACGGGCCGCTTCCGGCTGAACAATGTGCGCGTGCCGAAGGAAAATATTCTCGGCCCGTTAGGCAAAGGCCTGCGCGTCGCGCTCACCGTGCTCGACTTTGGCCGCACGACTTTCGGCGCCTGCTGCACGGGCGCGGCCAAGACTTGTCTGCGGATGTCGATTGAGCACGCCAACTCGCGCAAGCAATTCGAGAAGACACTGGGCAACTTCGACCTGGTGAAGAAAAAAATCGCCCGCACCGCGTCCGACGTTTACGCGATGGAAGCGATGACGCAGGTGACCGCGTCGCTGATCGATCGCGGGCTCGAGGATTACATGCTCGAGACGGCGATGCTGAAGGTGTTCACGACCGAGCGCCTCTGGGACGCGGTCAACGATTGCTTCCAGATCCACGGCGGCTCGGCTTATTTCGACGACTCCCCGCTGGGCCGGATGCTGCGCGACGCCCGGATCAACCAGATCGGCGAAGGCAGCAACGAAGTGCTCACTTCCTTTATCGCGCTCGTCGGGATGCGGGGGCCGGGGATGGAGTTCAAGGAAATCTACGACACCATGCTCAAGCCCTGGCGGCCCGATGGCGCGAAGGCCGCCTTCGGCGCGGGCATGAAGCGGCTCACCGCCGCGGTCAAGGTGCCGGAAGTTCCGGTGCGCAACGATCGGCTGAAATCGTACGCCAGTCAGCTCGCGCGCCTCGTTTGGCGTTTTAATTTCGCGGTCGACAAATCGCTCATCGCTTATCGCGAGCCGGTCATGGAAATGCAGCTCGTACAGGAGCGAATCGCGAACGCGGCGATGGAATTGTTTGCCGCGACCTGCGTCCTCAGCCGTTGGGATTCCGAGTTGTCGACTCGCGGAAGCAACGGACGGGATGCCGTCGATCACATCGCGGCGGATCTTTTCGTTCGCCGCGCCTTCCGCAAAACTCGGCACTTCCTCCGCGGCCTCGGCGACAATGACGACAACGCCATCATCGCCACCGCGAACGCCGTGCTGGGCAAGACAAGCGCCGCGGGCCAGAACGGCAAGTAAGCACTAGCGGCTGGGCACGTTTTCCGCTTTGCGGGGAGCCCGTGCTGGCTTCTCCAAACTTCGCAGGCCCTGATCCTGCGCCGCGCTCCCTGCTGCGCTGGTGCAGCCTGGGCTTGCTCGTTCTCTTCCTCATGTCGGTGGCGTGGGAGCTGAACGGCTCGTCCGTCGGGATGTGGAGCAATTTGCTCTCGGAGAAGACCGCGCCGGAAGGCCTGTTGTTCTCCTCGCCGAAGCGGGTGCGGGGCGATGAGTGGACGGTGTGGACGCCGGCTATGCTTTCGCAGGCGCAACAGACGCCGCCGTTCCCGATCGAAAACCCGAGCCTGGGCGCCGGCCGGACGCCCTTGATCATGAGCGTGCCGGTGGCGTACTACACGACAGTTTTCCGTCCGCAGCTCTGGGGTTTTTTTATTTTTAATTTTGAGCGCGGCTTTTCGTTTTATTGGTGCGTCAAAGTCTTCGGGCTGCTCTTCGCGGTCGGCTGGTGCCTGCGGCAGATCGGACTGCGCAGCCCGTGGCTGACGATTTTCGGAGCGATCTGGATTTTCTTTTCCAGCTTCACGCAGTGGTGGTTTTCCTCGCCCGCCATGTTGCCGGAGATGATCGCAAGCTGGGCGATCTGCCTCGGTTGCGCCGCGCAGATGCTGCGCCCATCGACTCGCTGGCGGACGGCCGCGGCGCTCGCCGGCTTCCTGTTCTTTGCGATCAACTTCGTGCTTTGTCTCTACCCGCCATATCAGATTCCGCTGCTCTTATTAGGCGCGGCGATCCTGTTCGGCGTTGGGCGGGAAACGGAACGAGCCCCATCCCGGGTTGTCTTTTCGCGGCTTGCCTTGGGAATGCTCCTCGTCGTCCTGATTCTTATCCCGTTCTGGTTCGATGTGCGGCCGACGCTGGCGCTCGTCGGGCAGACCGTTTATCCTGGATCGCGCCGCGCGCTCGGCGGCGATCTTTCGTTCTTCAAACTTTTCTCCGGCCTGATCGGCTTCTTCGAAAGCGAGCAGGTCGGGCCGCGGATTTACCACAACATCGCCGAGGCGAGTAATTTTTATCCGCTCTGGCCGCTGCCTGCTCTCGTCATTGCCTTCGTCGCGCTGCGCAAACGTGTCCGAGTGGAGCCCCTCCTCGTTGCGCTCGGCGTGATCTTGATCGCGCTGAGCTTGTATTGCGTGGTGCCGTGGCCAAGCTGGTTGCTGCACGGAACACTCCTTTCGTTCTCCACCGAACGCCGGGCGCTCCTCGCGCTCGGAGTGGCGAACATCTTTTTCTGCTGCCTCTTCCTCGATCGTTACCGGGAACGGATCCTGGCAAACTCCGCCGCCATGAGCATGGGCGCGGCCAGCTGGCTGGCGATGGCGGGCCTGTTGTGGTCGCTCAGCCTGCGCGATCCGACATTTTTCGCCGACAAATTCCAACTGTTCCTGCCACTGGCGATCAACACCGCGGTCATCGGCCTCTTCTTCTGGGAAAGCCTGCGTAGGTTTCTGCCGGTCGTGCTCGGCGTTCTGCTCGTCTTCAGCAACGCCGGCATCAATCCGCTCATGTCCGGCCTCGCGCCGCTCGTCGACTCGGAGACTTTCAAGACCGTCGAACGCCTGCACCGGGCCGATCCGGAAGGTAAATGGATCGTTTTCCACAGCCGCTATTTCGCCCAACTGGTCAAGTCGACGGGCGCCCCGATTTTCAATGGCACGAAAGTCGTGCCGGACCTGCCTTTCCTGCATGAACTCGACGGCGGGACGGCAAACGAGTTCACCTATAATCGCTACGCGAACATCGTCTGCGAACTGCCGCGCGAGGGCGGCCGCGATTCCGTTCAGGGCGGCCTGGTTCACCCCGACATGTACATCCTCTTTCTCCCGCCTGATCTCCCCGCCCTGAAAGCGGCCGGATATCGCTACGTCGTTTTCCCGCGGCAGTGGCCCGATGCGCGAGCTTACGGGTTCTCGCTCGTTGAGAAAATCCAGCGCGGCGATCTCTGGATCTACTACCCGCTCCGCGCCAGCAGCTCCCCGCCCTCGTTCGAGGCGCAATTTCCGCAGCGCTTGGCGCGTTTTTAGCTCTCCAAGGCAGGGTGTTCGTCAAAGAATTCAGGCCTGACCTTTCCAGCCGCTTCGACCTGCGGGGCAAACGCGTCCTGATCTTCATCGTCGCTTACAACGCGGAAAAGACGATTGAGAAAGTCCTCAGCCGGATCCCGTCGTCGCTCCATCAGGACGGCGTCGAGGTCCTGATCATCGACGATTCTTCTCGCGACGGGACTTTCTTGAATGGCTTGCGCTATCAGCAGGAACATTCCGCTTTCAAAATCACCGTCCTGCGCACCCCGGAGAACCAGGGTTACGGCGGCAACCAGAAGCTCGGATACCGCTACGCGATCGATCACGGCTTCGACATCGTCGCGCTCGTCCA
>JALYQE010000377.1 GCA_030855965.1 Verrucomicrobiota bacterium
GAGGCGATCGTCCTCTCCATGACCGACGAAGAGCGCAAGCGCCCCGACATATTGAACGCCCGCCGCCGCCAGCGGATCGCCGCCGGCAGCGGCAGCACCGTGACGCAGGTGAACGATCTGCTCCAGCGCTTCAACCAGATGCGCAAGATGATGAAGAACGCGGGCAAAATGAAGCGGATGATGTCGCAGATGTCGCGGATGAAGAGCTGACTTGCGATTTCCGCGAATTGGGCGATCTGTTCCGCCCCTCCACTCTCAACTACCAACTCTCAACTTTTCCCGAATGGCCGTTTCAATCAGATTACGCAGAGAAGGCGCGAAAAATCGCCCCTATTACAAAGTCGTCGTGGCCGATAGTCGCAGCCCGCGCGACGGCAAATTTATCGAGATCATCGGGACCTACGATCCGAAGGTGAAGGGTGATAACAGCACGTTGAAGGTGGACCGGGTCGAGCATTGGATGGCGCGTGGAGCGCAGCCCTCGGATACCGTTCGCAGCATCTTGAAAAAGACCAAAGCGCGCGCTGCCGCAGCGCCTGCCGAGCCTGCCCCGGCCGAAGCCGCCGCGGAATAGCTGGAGTCACGGCCCGCCTGAGGCGGGTCCCTTCCTTGGATTCAGAAGCTGGACGACACTTCAAGCCCGCGCAGGGTTTGGGATTGGACAACTCCCAGACGCGTCGCTACAATCCGCCGCGTGAGACAATTCCTCGAGTTTATCATCCGGCATCTCGTGGAATTTCCCGATGAAGTGATGCTCTCGGAAATCCCCGACGGCCGCATGACCGTCTTCCGCTTGCAGATGCGGCAGACCGATGTCGGCCGGATCATCGGCCGTAACGGGCAGACCATTCGCGCGATTCGCGCGCTGCTTGCCAGCGCCGCGGCACGTCACGGGCAAAAGGCGACGCTCGATATCGTCGAGTAGTGTCTTCCTCCCCATCGTGCAGGATTAAGAGAAGATTATTTGTAAATCTCGACGCTCACCTTGCCATCGGGGCCGACTTGGCCGCGGTACATCCCCGAGGTGTTGAACGGCATCGCGAAATTCCCGTCCTTGTCGAGCGCGATGAGCCCGCCGGTGCCGCCGAGTTTCTTCGCGTTTTCGAGCGCGGTTTCGGCGGCTTCCCTCACCGCCATCCCCTTGTAACTCATCAAATCCGAAACGGTATGCGCCACCGCGGCTCGGATAAAATACTCGCCATCACCCGTGCACGAGACCGCGCACGTCTCGTTATTCGCGTACGTCCCGGCGCCGATGATCGGCGCGTCGCCGACCCGGCCAAATTGCTTGTTCGTCATCCCGCCGGTGGAAGTGCCGGCCGCAAGATTACCTGCCTTGTCGCGCGCCACCGCGCCGACCGTGCCGTGGCGATCCTTGTCGCTCATCGGGGCGGGCGAGGCTTTTACCTTCTGCAACGCCTGCCAGCGTTCCTCGGTGTAAAAATATTTCTGGTCGACCAGCTCGACCCCCATCTTCTGTGCAAACGCCTCCGCCCCCTCGCCCGTCAGCATGACATGCGCTGATTTCTCCATCACCATCCGCGCCAGGCTGATCGGATTGCGGATGCGCTTCACCCCCGCGACCGCGCCAGCCGCAAGCGTCTTCCCATCCATGATCGAGGAGTCGAGCTCGTTCGTGCCTTCGTGGGTAAAGACCGCGCCTTTGCCCGCGTTAAACATCGGGTTGTCCTCCAGCACGCGAATCGCCGCCTCGATCGCATCCAGACTTGTTCCCCCGCGCTCGAGCACGGCGTAGCCCGCCTTGAGCGACTCCTCGAGCCCGGCGCGATATGCCTTCTCTTTTTCCGGCGTCATCGTGCTGCGCTCGATCGTGCCGGCGCCGCCATGGATCACCATGCCGTATTTCATCGGTTCGTCTTTCGTTTGAGCTGTGGTGGAATCGGCCAGCAGCAGACTGCCGAGCAGGGTAATGAGATGGTATCGGAGCATAATTAGAATTCGCGGGGGGATCCGGAGAGTTTGACCGCCTCGGCCGGAAAACTTGCCGCACATCCGAACTAAGGCAACTTCCTCGCCATGGCCGCGAACTCTTCGCCGACACCGGGCACCGCCGAGACGCTGGTCAACGCGCCCGCCGATCT
>JALYQE010000037.1 GCA_030855965.1 Verrucomicrobiota bacterium
GCACGCCCAAGACGGAGGAGGAAAAGGCCGCCTGGTGTGAGCAAATGCTCGCCGCCAATCCCTACGACAACCCGGAGAAGCGCGAGTGGTATGTCGACTCGGTCAAGCCGCTCGGGCTCGATCCGGCAACGACGCCGCTCTTCGATTGGCTGGAAAAGGACGACGCGGCCAGCTACCAGGTCGCTGCCTAACGGGAAGCCAAGCGCAGACCTAAAGCGTCAGCCGTGGCCGAGCGATCGGCGCATTTCTTGCGCCTGTTTGCTCCTGTTGTAGACGCCTCCCCTGGGAGGCGCGGGCATTGGGTGTGCCGGGGAAGGGTGCATCCCTCTACGGCGTAGCGTCGTGTCGCGCTTCGCACAGCGAAGCGTCTACAGGGCCGCCTTGCGGCCCAATTCCGTTTTCCAAGAGGCATGGCCATTTCACTCAAACCGCAGCACCTCAACCGCTATCGCCAGATCGCCTGGCTTCCGCATCTGGGGTTATCCGGGGGTGGCGATCATCTTCTTTCTCGCTGCGGCCGGGGGCGGGATCGCGCTCCTGATCAACATCCTCTTCTACGACAAGCCCGGCCCGGATTGAGCCGGCGGCAGTGCGCAAAGCGTCGGGCTCTTGCATCTATTTCGCTGGCGTTTCGCACCTGGGAAAGTCTAACTATTCATCATCATGCTTGCGCGCTCCTTCCTCATCCTTTCCTTTTTCTCAGCGGCTCTCTCGTTAGGGGCGGAAACGCGCCGGCCGCTCCTGCCGGAAGATTTCGCCGCCATCCGCGACGTCGACGAACCGAATCTCTCTCCCGATGGCAGGAGCGTCGTCTATGTCCTCGGGACGGTTGACCTCGCGAAAGACAAGCAGCCCAAAAATCTCTGGCTCGCGCAATGGGACGGCTCGGAGAATCGCGCGCTCACCTTCGGCGAAGAGCAGCAGACCCACCCACGCTGGAGCCCGGACGGGAAATGGATCGCGTTCCTCTCCAGCCGCACGGACGAGCGCGAGAACGATCAGCTCTGGATTCTCTCTAGCGCCGGCGGGGAGGCGGAAAAGCTGACGACGGAAAAAGGAAGCGTCGACGATTTCGCCTGGTCTCCGGATTCGCAACGCCTGGTGCTCGTTGTGCACGACCCCGACCCGCGCGACCCGGAAGCGAAGGAGAAAGAAAAAAAGACCGTGCCGCCGATCGTGATCGATCGCTTCCAGTTCAAGCAGGACATTGCCGGTTACCTGACGAACCGCTGGTCGCACCTCAAACTGCTCGACTTTGCGACTCGCAAAATCGAGAGCCTAACGAACGGTCCGCACGACAACGTCCTGCCCGCCTGGTCGCCGGACGGAAAGCAGATCGCCTTCGTGAGCAAGCGCGGGGATGACGCTGATCGGACGGAGAACTGGGATCTCTACCTGATTGAGGCAAAGCCGAGCGCGAAAGAGCGCCAACTCACGACCACGCCGGAAGCCGATTCCCATCCCGACTGGGAGAGTGCGCCGGCCTGGAGCCCGGATGGAAAAATGATCGCCTACATTCATGGCGGCGATCCGAAGAAAATTTCCTACGCGACGCATTCCCTGGCGACGATTCCAGCGGCTGGTGGAGAGGCGAAATACCTGACTGCGTCGCTCGATCGCAATTTCATCCAGCCGCATTGGGCGCCGGATGGAAAATCGATCTTCGCGGTGTTGGAAGACGATGGCGCCGAAACGCTGGTGCGCGTTCCTGTAGCCGGGGGCGCTGACCCCGGCTCGACGGAGTCTCGCCCTACCGCAATCGCGGGCGGGCGGCGCAAAGTGACCGCTTACGATGTGAGCCACGACGGCAAGATCATCGTCCGGGCGAGCACGCCGGACCGGCCCTTCGAAATCTTCGCGGCCGAGGACGGCGAGCTGCGTTGCCTGACGAAACAAAACGATTCCTTCCTCGCCAAGGTCCAGCTCGGGCGGGTGGAGGAGACGAAATTCAAGAGCCCGGATGGAACCGAGGTCCACGGCTTCCTGGTCCATCCGCCTAACGAAAAATCGGGCGGCAAACTGCCTGCCATTCTGCGTCCTCATGGCGGACCGCAATCGCAGTACGCAAACGAGTTCGAATTCGAAAAACAGCTTTTCGCCGCCCACGGCTACCTCGTCATTCTGCCAAATCCACGCGGGTCGACCGGCCGGGGGACCGACTTCGCGATGGGCATTTTTGCGGCCTGGGGCAGCGTCGATGTGCAGGATGACCTTGCGGCGGTCGACGACGCCATTGCGCGCGGCCTCGCGGATCCAGACCGGCTCGGAGTCGGCGGCTGGAGTTACGGCGGCATGGCGACCAATTATCTCATCGCCAGCACGACGCGCTTCAAGGCGGCAGTCAGCGGCGCCTCGATCTCCAACGTCCTCGCCGGCTACGGCACCGATCAATACATCCGCGACTACGAATACGAGCTGGGCGCGCCCTGGGCGCAGCCCGAAGTCTGGGAGAAACTTTCCTACCCGTTCCTCCACGCCGACCGGATCAAGACGCCGACTTTGTTCCTTTGCGGAGAGAACGACTACAACGTGCCGCTGCTCAACAGCGAGCAGATGTATCAGGCCCTGCGGACGTTAGGCGTGCCGACGCAGTTGGTCATTTACCCCGGCCAGTTCCACACGATCAAGAAGCCGAGTTATATTCTCGATCGTTACCAGCGCCACCTCGGCTGGTTCGGCAAGTGGATGCCGAAGTGAGTCTCCGCATGTAGCTTCGCCGCGATGGACGCGGAACGGGAGCGCCTGGCGCAAAACGATCATCGTGAAGAGCGCTGGCATCTCTGGGGGCCCTACCTGAGCGAGCGGCAGTGGGGCACGGTGCGCGAGGATTACAGCGCGGATGGCGACGCCTGGAATTATTTCCCGCACGAGCACGCCCGCTCCCGCGCCTATCGCTGGGGTGAGGACGGGATCGGCGGCATCTCCGATTACAAGCAGCGCCTTTGTTTCGCCTGCGCCTTTTGGAATGGGCGCGACCCGTTTCTGAAAGAGCGCCTCTTCGGTCTGACCGGTCCGCAGGGAAATCATGGCGAGGATGTGAAGGAGATCTTCTTCTTCGAGGACAACACCCCGACGCATTCCTACATGCGGATGAGTTATCGTTACCCGCAGGCGGCCTTCCCCTACGAGGAACTCGTTAGGCAAAATGCCGGGCGTTCCCTGATGGAGCCGGAGTTCGAGCTCTGGGAGACCGGGGTGCTACGCGAGAACCGCTTTTTCGAGATCACGATCGAGTACGCAAAGGCAGCGTCCGACGACCTGCTCATCCGCGTCACGGCGAGGAACTGCGGGCCGGAAGCCGCCACGCTGCACCTCCTGCCGACGCTCTGGTTTCGCAACACCTGGAGCTGGGCGCCGGATGTGCCGCGCCCGAACCTGCGGGTCGGGGACGGGCATTCCGAAGCGGTCGGGGTGATCGAGGCGAGTCACAACGACCTCGGTGAATATCGGCTCGTCGCCGAGGCGGGCGGGCCGCTTCTTTTCACCGAAAACGAAACGAACCTGCAATTGCTCTACGGCGTTCCGAATAATTCCCGGCATGTGAAGGATGGTTTTCACGAGGCGGTCGTTAGGGGAAATGCCGCGGCGGTCAATCAGAATCGGATGGGAACCAAGGCGGCGGTGCAGTACAAGATCGCGCTCGAGCCCGCGCAATCGCGCTCAGTCCGGCTCCGTCTGCAAAAGATCCAGGAACCGGCCATCCACGCTTTCGGCGACTTCGATGGCGTCTTTGCCCGGCGGCGGGAGGAAGCGGACGAGTTCTACCGCGCCCTCGCCCCCGGTTGCCTGAGCGCGGAACATTGCGCGATCCAGCGCCAGGCCCTCGCCGGGATGCTTTGGACGAAACAGTTTTACCATTACGTGGTCGAGGACTGGCTGAAGGGCGACCCGGCCCAGCCCGTTCCGCCTAACGAGCGCAAGACCGGGCGCAACGCGGAGTGGAGTCACCTCTACAACGAGCGCGTCATGTCCATGCCCGACGCTTGGGAATACCCCTGGTATGCAGCCTGGGACCTCGCTTTCCACTGCATCCCGCTCGCGCTGGTCGACTCCAGGTTCGCCAAGAGCCAGCTAGATATCATCCTGCGCGAATGGTCCCAGCACCCGAATGGACAAATTCCCGCCTACGAGTGGAATTTCAGCGATGTTAATCCGCCGGTGCTCGGGTGGGCGGCCTGGCGCGTCTATAAAATGGAGGAGCACGCCAGCGGGAAAGGCGACCGCGCGTTTCTCGAGACGGTTTTCCACAAGCTTCTGATCAATTTCACCTGGTGGGTGAACCGGAAGGATTCCGGCGGGCGCAATATCTTCGGGGGCGGCTTTCTCGGGCTCGACAACATCGGAGTCTTCGACCGGAGCGCCTCCTTCTCCGACGGCAGCCGCCTGGAACAGAGCGACGGTACGAGCTGGATGGGAATGTTCTGCCTCACGATGATGCGGACCGCGCTCGAACTGGCGCGGGAGAACCCGGTTTACGAAAATATCGCGACGAAGTTCTTCGAGCATTTTCTCGGGATCGCGGCGGCGATGAACAATGCCGGCGGACAGGGGATCGGGCTGTGGGATGAAGCGGATAAATTTTACTACGACGTCCTGCACACGCCGGGGAATCGCTACCTGCCGCTGCGGGTGCGCTCGTTAGTCGGGCTGATGCCGCTGCTCGCGGTGGAAACGATCGAGCCGGCGCTGCTCGAGGCCATGCCCGGTTTCGCAGGGCGGCTGGAATGGTATCTAACCAATCGCCCGGATTTGGCCGGCCTCATTTCGCATTGGCAGGTGCCGGGCGCGGGCAAACGGCGCCTGATCGCCCTGACCCGCGGGCACCGGATGAAATGCCTGCTCCGGCGCATGCTCGATCCGGAAGAATTTCTGAGCGATTTCGGGGTGCGGTCGCTGAGCAAATTTCACCGGGACAATCCCTACATGCTGGATGTGCGCGGCGAACAAAAAGTGGTCGGCTACGAACCGGCCGAATCGCAGACCGGGCTCTTCGGCGGGAACTCCAACTGGCGCGGGCCGGTCTGGTTCCCAATCAATTTTCTCCTGATCGAATCGCTCCAGAAATTCCATCATTACTACGGGGACGATTTCAAAGTCGAATGCCCGACCGGCTCCGGCCAGTTCCTCACCCTGGACGAGATCGCGAATGAACTTTCCAACCGCCTGATCAAGCTCTGGCTGAGGGACGGAAATGGAGAGCGACCCTTCGCGCGCGCTTCCGGCGATTCGTTAGGCGGGGCGGAGGATCGCGAGCGTTATCTCTTTCACGAATATTTTCACGGCGACAGCGGCGCGGGCCTGGGGGCGAGCCATCAGACCGGCTGGACGGGATTGGTGGCAAAGTTGATTCAGCAGCAGGGCAGCCGCGGGACGATCACGAACCAAGATCCGTTTACCGATTTGTAGCTGCGACGCCCCCGTCGCAGGAAGTGCTCGCGGCGCCCCCGCCGCGATGGCGTCCCATGTCGAAGAGAAACGGCGGCGAGGCGCCGCCGGCACCCTCTGCGACGAGGGCGTCGCAGCTACCACGAGGGCGTCGCGGCAACGACGGATTGCGAGCCATCGCGAGCTTCCGTAGCATGGAGGTATGAGCCGGTTGAATCCGCAGCGCACGATCGAAGAGCTGAAGGAACTGCGCGCCCTGACCGGCGACGAAAATGGCGCGCAGAGAGTGGCCTTCACGGAGACCTGGGTCCGCTCGCGGAGTTGGCTTGAGGGAAAAGCGAACGAAGCGGGCGCCGAGGTCGAGCGCGACGCCGCAGGCAACCTCTGGGTGACGTTGCGCGGCAAGTCGGAGCAGGCACTCCTGCTCGGCGGCCACATCGATTCCGTGCCTAACGGCGGCTGGCTTGATGGCTGTCTTAACACTCTCGCCGGACTGGAAATCCTGCGCCGAGTGAAGGCGCAGTATGACGGGAAACCGCCGGTGACGGTGCGGCTGGTCGATTGGGCCGACGAAGAAGGCGCGCGTTTTGGGAAGAGCCTCTTCGGTTC
>JALYQE010000046.1 GCA_030855965.1 Verrucomicrobiota bacterium
GGGACGCTGCCCAATCCGAAGATCGAATTGCGCGACGTCAGCGGCGCGCTCATTGCCTCCAACGACGATTGGATGAATGGGGCGAACAAAGATGCGATCATCGCGCTCGGCCTGGCCCCGAATAACGACGCCGAGTCAGCCATTCTCGCCGAGCTCGCGCCCGGCGCCTACACCACGATTATGAGCGATGCCGGCGGCGCGACCGGCAACGGCCTGGTCGAACTCTTCGCCACCAACCCCGCCGCTCCGGCGAGCCCGGCCAACATCTCGACCCGCGGTTTTGTCCAGACCGGCGACGACGTCATGATCGGCGGCTTCATTCTCACCGGAACCGACACCCGCCGCCTGCTCCTCCGCGCCATCGGTCCGTCGTTAGGCGCATTCGGCGTCAGCAACGCGCTGCTCGATCCAACCCTGGAATTGCACGACGAAAATGGCGCCCTCCTCAGCTCCAACGACAATTGGCGCGACACCCAGGAGAGCGAAATCGCCGCCACCGGCATCCCGCCGAGCGACGACCGCGAGGCCGCCATCGTCATGGATCTCGCGCCCTCCAATTACACCGCCATCGTGCGCGGGGCGAATGGCACAACCGGGGTCGCGCTGGTCGAAGCCTACGACGTCGAATAACGGCCGCGGCCGGGCGCGCAGTCAAAAATCCGCGCGCTGCCGCCGGGAAGTTATTGCTTGACGAGGAAACCTCCCCGCCGCCACCCTTGGGGGACATGGCTGCTCCATTCTGCGGGCGGATGGGAGGATCGATTCCGGAAAATGGCAGCGGGCTCGGGGTCGCACTCTGGCCGCGTTGCTGCGGCGTTCTGCTCGCACTTTTCCTGTGTCACGGGACCGCTGCGGGGCGGATCGGCGAGACGGAGGCGGAGGTAAAGGCGCGTTACGGGGCGCCCGTGTTCACCCTTTCCTCGCGGGAGGCCGCCAACCTGACAAAGTGTTATCTCTCCGATGGCTTCTCCATCGCGGTGACCTACGTCGCCGGGCGGAGCGCGCGCGAGATGATCGCGAAGGCGGACAAGACCGAGATCACCGAGAAAGAAATCAACCGGCTGCTCGAGGCGAACTCCGGCGGTTTCTCCTGGAATCCACAACAGTTGGCCGGCCAGAAAAATGTCCCCGACGGTCTGCTTGGCTGGAAGACGAACGAAGAGAAGCCGCGAATCGCGCTCTACGATGAGCGGAGCCAGGCGCTTTTCGTCACCACCCAGCGCTTCATCAACCTGACCAACGCCGCGAACCGGCGCAGCGCCGCCAAAAAGGTCAATGGCGGAGCGTCGTTACTCGGCGGTCAAAGCGAACGAGCGCTGAGGAATTTGCAAACTGGAAATCTGCGGGGCTTCCCCACCTCCAGCCCCGCCCGCAAAGGCGAGCCCAGCAAGTAAGGGATTTTCGCACCGCGTGCCGGCCGCCTGTCCCCGGCGGGTATGGAGAGCGCGGGCACGGCACGACATGGACGAAGCCCGTAGGGTGAGCGAGTGCGCGAGTCAATCAATCGAACCGGCTCGACCGCCGCCCTGTCCCCGGCGGGAATCGAACCCACATTTAAGGTTTAGGAAACCCTCGTTCTATCCGTTGAACTACGGGGACGCCTGGTAATCAGATAGTGATGGCAGAAACCCGTCTCGGAATAGTCCGAGTTCTACCGCGAGGTCGACCTTTACTCTCTGAATTTGATTATTTGGAAATGCTGCACCGCCACAGCAACGCGGTCAAACTTGAAGCATCCAGCAAAATTTATTAATCGAGATTTCCCTAGAGCATGTCATGCACTTTGGGAGAGAGCCAGTTCGTAGCTGCGACGCCTCGTCGCAGGAAGTGGCCGCGGCGCCCTCGCCGCGAAGCCCGCACTCGCGTGGCAACCGGTGCACCCGGGAAATCTGGCGGCGAGGGCGCCGCCCGCACCTCCTGCGACGAGGGCGGCGCAGCTACGATTCCCACTTCGCGCACACGCCGACATTTCGAGGCAAAGTGCATGACACGCTCTAGAGGGAATTGGATGAATGAAAAACTCTTGGGGTTGGGGGGCGCCTGACCCAGTAAGGTTTTTATGTGGCGGTGATCTTCTCGACCTGCCGGGCGCTTCTTCGTTGAGGGCGCGCTTTGGCATTGGGGATTTGCACGATACAACGCCGGGACAATAATACTCAAAGCATGAAAGCGGACTTCAAATGCGGCTACGTGTTTAGGCGAGGCGCGCGAAGTTGTCCGAACTGCGGCAGGACGCGGAGGAGCGAGACCGCGGCGAACGTCTTGCTGGGACTCGGTTCGTGAAAAAAATCCGCGTGGCTTTCGTCGATTGGTGGTTCGGCAACGAAGACGAGCACCTGACGCGCGTATCCGGACCCTCGGTTGCCCCCTTCCGCAAGCTCGTGGAGCTGCTCGCCCAACGCGGGGTCGGAGTCGAAATCGCATTTCCGCCGGGTCCGGAGTCGCGTCCCGATCTGGCGATCTTCGGCCCCTTTGGCACGCTGGCGACGGCGGACTCGTATGACGGCGCCCTGAAACTCTTCTGGTGCAACGAGAACTTGGCGCTGACGCCCTTCGCGGCGTATCGCGATTATCAGCCGCATTTCGACTACTACTTCACGCACGGGCCAACCACCGATCGCAACTTCTGTATCACGAGCGCGATTTTCCACTACCACTTGCCGCGACTCGCCGCACCTCGCCCGCCAGCGGACACCGAGCGGCTGCTCGCCGCCAAGACGAACTTCGCCTGCTTCCTTTACAGCAACGACAGCGTGGAGGCGGAATTCGACGGGGTGCACCTGCGCAACGATTTCTTTCGCCGGCTGAGTCGCGTGCGTCCGGTCACCAGCGGCGGTGAAGTGATGAACAACATCGGCGGCCCAGTCCCGCGCTCGGAAACGGGAGCGTTCCTGGCCAAGCACAAATTCACCATTGGGTTCGAGAACAGCCGGACCGAGGGCTACATCACGGAAAAACTGGTCCAGGCTTTCCTGCACGGCGCAGTGCCGATTTACTGCGGGCCACCGGACGTAGGCCGCTATTTCAACGAGCAGGCCTTCGTCCTCTACACCGGCAAGAATTTCGACGAGGTGCTCGAACGCCTCCATGGGCTGGATCGCAACGTCGATGAATATGCGCAGATGCTGGCTGCGCCCAAGCTGACCACCCCGCTCCACCCTGACTATCGGCCAGAATCGCTCGATGAACGGATGACGGAGATCATCCAGCGACTGCGACCCGCCTAGCGGAAGGCCTTGTATTTCACCAGCCAGACGGGGCCTCCGAGGCGGCAGACAGATACCCTCGTTCTATCCGTTGAACTACGGGGACGCGCTCGGACGCACATTGTCGATTTGCGAGGGCGGAATGTCCAGCAGGAGGCAGCACCCCCGCGCTTTCAATAGCTGAGATTTAGACGCAATCCCGCCACCACTGCGGTCGCCGCATCCTCCCGCGCCCCGGGATGAATGATCACTTGCAGATCGGGCTGCACAGAAACGTGATCACCCAGAGCGAGCCGGTAAGTTAGCTCCACCACTTTTTCGTTGCCGCCGCCGGCGGCCGGCCCGTCGCTCAATTGCGTATAACTGAATCCAATACCCAGCGTGTCAGCGACCCGGCTGGAAAAGATTCCGCGGAAATTAAAGCCGGTATCGAAATAAAACGGGACGAGATTTCGATCCTCCGGCGCCATCCCAACCCGGCCAAAAACCGCCAGGGCCTGCCCGGCTTTGCCCGACGAATGCCACAACTCCTGCTCCGCCACGACGTAGAATCCGGCGGTTCCACTTTTCGAGAAACGGCCGCTCTCGTCCTGAAACCGGCCGGAATCATAAAAGCCGCCGAGCTTGTATGTGCCCGCCAGCGGCGCCGGCGCGGTCGGCGTGGCCGCTTCTTCGCCGGGCGGATTCACCCGGTAGCCCAGCTCGAAAATGACGAGCGCCCCGTCGTCTTCTCGAAACGAAAAAAGCGTCCCGTGCTTGTTGTTCGTCCCCGGATCGCCGACGTCGCCGCTGAAGGCGGCCGCTTCGGCGTAAAAGGAGTCGTTAGGCGAGACGAGCAGCCGCAGCCCCGGCGCCGCCACCGGAAAAACCGGCGACGCCAGGTTCTGGCTGACGAGGGGGATGGCGCCGAAGGCGCTGTTGATGAAGAGCGCGCCGTAGTCGGAAACAAAAAACTCCGCGTCCGCCAGCATCTGCCCGGCGCGGATGGAAATTTTCCCGTCCCAGAACACTTCCTCCAGCCAGAGTTCATAGAGACGCACGCTGTCGTAGGCGTCGGTGTTGCTCAGGCCATTGAAGTCGTGCACCGCTTTATTCGTTAGGCTGGGCCCGGCCGCGTAAAGACCGCTCACTCTCAGGTTGAGACCGGGCACGCCCGCGGCCTGCTCGAAATCCACTTCCATCCCAGCGATGAACAGGCTTTCCCAGATGACCGCCCTGGTCCTGCCGCCGGCGAGATTGCCGAAGATTTCCGTGGTCAAATCCACGGGAAAGGTCACGCCTTTGCCCCGCGGCACTTCCAGCGGCAAAAGCTCACCCGGCGATCGAGCCAGGCGGATTTCGCGCGACGCTGAGTCCTGCGCGGCACCGCGGTCGAGGAAACAAAACTGCCAGAGAGGCAGAAACAGGCAGGCCAAATACCGACGATGAATCGCGGCCATTCCGAAATTTAATAGGTCTCGACCGGAGAGCGTTTGCCGTCCTCGGCGCTGCGCTCCCGTGCCCGCGCCTCGCCCAGCACCGCCACGCGCAGTTCCCAAATCTCTTCATTCAAGGCGGCGAAGGCGCTTTTCGAGAATTCGTTAGGGGGCGCGAGCTGCGACTTGAAGCGCGCGACGCTGGCGAGCGCAGTCTCGAGTTGGCCGGACGGGAGTTTCTCGAGATAACCGAGCGCTTCCGTGATCGCGGGCACGCGGTGACAGATCATGGCCAGGTCGTTCCCGGCGCCGATCGCGCGGCGAATGGTTTCCTCGAGTCCGTACTCATTCAGGATGGCGCCCATGTCGAGGTCGTCGGTCATGATCAGACCGGTAAAGCCGAGTTCGCCGCGGAGCAGGTCGGTCACGATCCGGCGGGAGAGCGAGGCGGCGGTTTTCTCCGGCTCGAAACAGGGATACCAACCGTGGCAGATCATCATGCTGTCGATGCGATCGGCAAAACGGCGAAAAACTGCGAGCTCGTGCGCCTCCAGTTCCTCACGGCTTCGCTGGATCAGCGGAAGGTCGTGATGCGCGTCGACGGTCGCGGCTGAGTAGCCGGGGAAATGCTTGCCGCAGCTCGCGATCCCTTCGTTCCGGAGGGCATCGTTGAAAACGCCGGCCAGCCTAACGACTTCTTCGACATCGCCGCCATAGCAGCGGCCGCGGAGCGAGTTGTCGGCCTCATCGTCGAAGGAAATGTCGAGCACCGGGCAAAGATCGAGATTGAACCCAAACAAACGGAGCAGCCGCCCGGTTATCTCGCCATGCCGCCTAACGAGCGCGGGATCGCCCTTCTCGCGCAGTTGCTGGGCATTGGGCGGCTCCTGCCCGATCAGGCGCAGCCGGGAAACGCGACCGCCTTCCTGGTCGATCGTGATGATCGGCTCGATCGCGCTCAGGTCGCGCAGGTCGTCGATCAACTTTCGCAATTGCACCGCGCTCTCGATGTTGCGCCCGAAAATGATGTAACCGCCCGGCTGGACGCGGCGAAATAGATCGGCCGTCTCGCGATCGAGTTCTTTCCCCGGGACTCCGGTCAGGATCAATTGACCCGTTGAAGCGCTCTTCATAACGTCCGACCTTAGGAGCGATGGGAGGCGCGCGAAACAAAAAATGGATCGTTAGGCTGGCGGCATTCTGGCTTTGCCTGGCCAGCACCCAGGCCGCGGTCGAGCTTGGGATCGATGTCCTGGCGAGCCACGACTATTCCCTCCTCAAGGGCAAGCGTGTCGGGTTGATCACGAACCAGACAGGCGCCAATTCCGCCGGCGCCAAGACCCGCCTGCTCCTGAAGAAGCATTGCAACCTGGTCGCGCTTTACACCCCGGAGCACGGGCTCGACGGGACCGAAAAAGCGGGCCGATACGTCAAAAACCGGCGCGACCCGGCGACGGGCGTGATGGCCTATTCGCTCTACGGACCGACCCGCAAGCCGACGCCCGAGATGTTGCGCGGCGTCGATGTGCTCGTCTTCGATTTGCAGGACATCGGCTGCCGCAGCTACACCTACATCAGCACGATGGGCCGTTGCATGGAGGCGGCGGGCGAAAACAAAATTCCCTTCGTCGTTCTCGATCGGCCGAATCCAGTCGGCGGTTTACGCGTGGAAGGCCCCTCGGTCGAGCCGCGCTGGCGTTCGTTTGTGAGCGAGTTCCCGACTCCCTATGTCCATGGCCTCACCGTCGGCGAACTGGCGCGGATGGTGAATGACCGCCATTGGACCGCGGTGCCGTGCGATCTCACGGTCGTGCAAATGCACGGCTGGCGGCGCGGCATGACCTGGGACGACACCGGCCTGCGCTGGATCCCGAGCTCGCCAAACATTCCCCGGGGCACGTCGCCGCTTTACTACATCGCGACCGGTTTGGTCGGCGAGTTGAGCGGGCCGGAGACCGGCATCCCCGGTCCGCGGCCTTTCGAGAGCATCGGCGCACGTGGGGTGGACCCGGCGAGTTTCACCCGTTACCTGAACGGAATCGACACCCCCGGGGTCGAGTTCCGGCCCTGGCGCGAGGGCGGCATCGGGGGCAGCAGCCTAACGATCTCGCCGGACGCGCCCGCTAACCTGACCGGCCTCGGCATTTACATGCTCTCGGAGTTGAACCGCCAGATGCGCCCGGATCTCTTCCGGCGGACAGGCGCGAGCAAGCTCGATATTTTCTACAAAGTTTGCGGCGGCATGTTCATCCAGGCGCAGGTGCGGGAAGGCAAATCGCCCGCCCGCATCGTCGCGAGCTGGCGGCCTAACGAGGATGAGTTTCGGCGCACCCGCGCCAAATACCTCCTCTACTAAAGCGATCGCCCACGTTTGTCGCGTGCGCTGCCTCAGCGCGCCGGCCCGGTGCCGCAAAGCCAACAACTATTGCGCTGCGTCTAATGCTCGCGGCGAATCAGCCCCTCAAGGAATCGTGACCTCAACTTCGTTGGAGCAGTCGCCGGAGTCCGTCTCACACACCTGGTAGGTGAATGTCGACCCGCTCGCATTCCGGTGACTGTCTTGGGTGCTGCCATCATCCGCCGTCGTTTGTACCACGGCGCCGTCACGCAGGACGTTTATGTCGCCACCGTCGGCCGGTTCCCAGGTAAGCGTAACTCTGGCTTTAGTTCCCCGCGCACGAGAAGACGCCGTGAGCGTGATCTCCTCACCCCCGCCGGCATCCACCGCCGCCAGGATATTTACCCGGCCCCAGCCGTAGACATTGTTCGGCGGCCCCGCCACACCGCACTGCGTGGACAGGATCACTTGAGTGGTGCTGTTCAGGAGTGTCCGGCTGGCGTCGATTTGGTTCTCCATTCCCGGATGCGCGGACCAGAGCAGGGCTACGGCCCCGGCCACATGTGGACCCGACATCGATGTGCCACTGGCAAAGGTATAGGCGGTATCGGAAGAATTGCTGGCCGAGCGCGTGTTGGTGCCGGGAGCACTGATATCCGGTTTCGTCCGGTTGCTGCCATCCGCTAGCACGGGACCGCGGCTGCTAAAGCTGGCGATGGTATCCGTGCTGGTATTAAGCGCGCCGACGGTGTAAGACGCCGCATAAAACGACGGAGGATCGGTCACGGTGGAGCAAGAGGAGCCCGAATTCCCGGCCGAGACCACCATCATGATTCCGGCCGCGGCTTGAGCTTCGACGGCGGATTGAAGCGTTGTCACCGAACAGCCTTCCGAGGTCGGGCAACCCCAGGAGTTAATCGTCACATCGGGGGCTTTGGTCGGGTCGCCCGCTCCGCCGCCGACCGGGGTCGGCGCCAGGAAAAATTGCATGCACTCGATGTAAGTCGCGGGCGTGCCGACGCCGACATTCATGTTCCGGCAGCCAATCCACTTTGCGCCCGGCGCCATCCCGATCTGGTTGCCGGCGCCATCGTCCCCTATCGCCGTGCCCAGGGTGTGGCTGCCGTGAAAGAAATCATCGCAAGGCGCGGGCGCGTTTGGCCCGCAAACGCCGCCACCCGAGTGGATGCTGTCGTGCCAGTTGTAATTATGATCCGCCGTGACGCCGTTCCAGCCGCGATAATGAGGCTTGAGTGCGTTATGCGTCCACCGCACACCGGTATCAGCGCTGGCGATGACGATATTCTGTCCCGTAAAACCTTGCGCCCAAACGGAAGGCGCATTCGTGTAAACGATACCCGGCTCGACCGCCAACGGCGCGATGGGACCTTCCACCGTCGCCTCCGGCTGAGGAAGCGCATTCTTGATCTGCGGATTGCCCTCCACCCGCGCCACGTCCGGGCGCGCTGCCAGGGTCTCGGCGATCTCCCGGCTGCCCTTCACTAAAATTGCGTTCACGATATAGAAGGAACGATGCTCGAGGCCGCGTTCCTGCAGAAATTGCAGGACTGGGCCCTGCGTGGCCTGGCTCTTATTCCAGAGGGCATCACGCACGAAATGGCCCTTTTCGTTTTTCGCGCTCAGCGCCGCGGCGCCGCTCAGATCCGCCTGGTCGGCCAGGACGACCATGAACTCGGCCTGCTTGCCATCGGCGGTGTGTTCGGTCACCCAGGGAGCGATTTTGCGCAGCGCGGCCGCCTCAGGGCTGTTCGGCCGGCTGACGGCGCGCGACGAAGCGACCGCCCCGAGCACGGCCGCCACCGCAGCGGCGAGAAAAAGAAAACCGATGATACGCCGTAACGGCCCGATTTTAGAGTGATTATGAATTTCCATGGAAATTCCATCGTCGCGGTCTTGCCCGTTGCGATCAAGAAAAATCTCGTTTTGTAACCATTGCCTGGGGAGCGCTCAGCAAAACGACCTCTGCGGCGGACGAGCGGGCCGGGGAGTGAATGTAAGCAATCCATGCGAGACCGCGCTATCGCCCCGGACAACCGTCCAGAAAGAAATCGCCCCGGCAGGGGCGGCGGATGGACGTCACCACAAATACCGTTCGTCGTATGCCAGGCCGCTTCGTTGTAAGAGTTCGAGATACTCCTCTTTGAACGTTCGTTTTCGATGATGCTCCTCCTGCCGCGCGATGTATTCGCGCACGGTGTCGCGTTGCGACGCGCTCACGGTGAAGGCGCCGTAGCCCTCCTAACATGCAAACGAGCGGTCGCCGATTTCCTCATGCACCCAGCGGGATGACACCGCTTTCACATCACGCACCACATCCGCGAGGCACACTGTCGCGCGTAGGCCGATGAACCAATGCAAATGGTCTGCGACGCCGCCGATAGCTTCCGGTACGCCTTCGACATTTCGCAACACGCCGCCGAGGTAGGCGTGCAGCCGTTCATGCCATGCGACGGCGATAATGGGCGCACGATCCTTGGTACTAAAGATGAGGTGGTAATGAAGCGACAGTGATCCGGTGGCTGACGCCACGGGCTAATTTCCATCGCTGCTCCGCAGCGGCCTCGAATGACAGCGCATTCCGATACGCCGTCGGCGTGACGCCGACGATGCAGCGGCAGACCTGCGCGAAAGCACTCGGGCTGGTGTAGCCGATCTCGAGCGCGTTGATCGTTCGGGCGCCCGCGCTCATGCCAGCCTCTGCGGTGAGATCTTCGTGCTCCTCGACGACGGTTCTGCTTTATTGAAAGCTGTGGCGACAATGGTTTGTATCGCAGGCATCCGCTGGGGACAGCGGACGATACAACGTTGCTTTGGCGGACCGGATCGATCTCCAGATGAAATGTGGGTGAAAGGCTGCGCTTGAAAAAGATTGGCATTTACGGCGGGAGTTTCGATCCGGTTCATCACGGGCATCTCATCCTGGCGCGCGAGGCATTGGAGACGCTGGCGCTCGACGAGGTGATTTTTGTTCTCGCCGCGCAATCGCCGCACAAACAAAACCGCGCGCCGACTCCATCGGCAGTTCGTTGGCAAATGGTGACGGCGGCGATCGCGGGCGAGCCGGGCTTTGCGGCTTCGCGGCTGGAGATCGACCGGCCCCCGCCCTCCTACTCGGTGGAGACGGTGGAGGCCTTGCGAGCGGCGCACTCGGAGGCGGAGTTGTTCTTTCTCGTCGGCGAGGACAATCTGCCCGAGCTGAGCACCTGGCATCGCTTCGACGATTTGCAGAAGCTGGTGCAGTTCGTCGTGCTCGATCGCTCCGGCGGAAAAACCGAATATGCCTATCCGGCGATCCGTCGGAAGATCGATATTTCCGGCACGACGATCAGGAAACGTGTTGCCAGCGGGCAATCGATTCGGTATCTCGTGCCGGAAGCGGTCGAGGAAATCATCCGCCGGGAAAATCTTTACCAAGGGGCCACCTAATCGAACCTGAAGAGTTAGCCAAAAGCTGCGCGCAATTTGCCTCGGATAAAAAAGCGGAAGGCATCGTGGTCCTCGACCTGAGCGAGATTTCGACCTTCACCGATTTTTTCGTCATCTGCTCGGGAACTTCCGAGCCGCACTTGAAAGCGATCGCGGGCGAGATCGAATCGCGCCTGCGCGTGGATCACGGGGTGCGCCCGGCAGCGGTCGATGGCTTTCCCGCGAGCCAATGGATCGTGCTCGATTACATGCAGGTGATCGTGCACGTCTTCCACCAGGAACGCCGCGACTTTTACAGCCTGGAAGATCTCTGGAGCGACGCGACGCGCCTGCCGCTGGCGCTGTAGGCGCCTACCTCTGGGAGGCGCGACCTTCTCATGGGGAGCGCGGGCGCCCCGCCAAACGCCCGTGCGCCGGATAAAATCAGCAATAGCCGAAAGGCCTTGAAGTGAAGATAGGGCCTCTCGCGAAAGGCGAAGTGAAAAGCTGCCCTCGGCAGCGCTGTTTCCGCCGCCATGCTCGGTTTTTCCAGCCACCGCCCGACCTGGGGCGTGTCCCGCGGGGCGCGTGACACTGCGGGCGAGGCGCCCGCGCTCCCCAGCAAGATAAGGCCACGCAGCGCGCCCTTTCTTCTGCGTTTACGCGAAACACAGACGCTGGGAAGCGCAGGCGCAGGCTCTTATTTACGACTCGGGGTGCCGCGTTGTCTTGTTCCCGCGCTTCGCAGAGCGAAGTGCCTACATTACGGCTTCGGCGAGGTGGCGGGCGAAGCGGCCGGCGACGCGGCGGCCGGCTTGGGCGCGATCTTGGGCGCCACTGTCGCACCGGCCTGACCCGGTGCTTTCGGCGCCGGAGAGGCAACTGGCGGATTGATCGAGATCAATTCGACGTCAAACATCAGCATCGCGTTCGGCCCGATGTCGGAACCAGCTCCGCGGTCGCCGTAGGCGAGGTCCGCCGGAACATAGAGTTGGTATTTCGAGCCGACTTTCATCAGCAGCAGGGCTTCGGTCCAGCCTTTGATCACCCGGTTGACCGGGAACTCGGCCGGTTCGCCGCGCTTGTAGGAGCTGTCGAATTCGGTGCCCTCGATTGTCGTCCCGCGATAATTCACTTTCACCGTGTCAGTTTCCTTCGGGATCGGGCCGCTGCCCTCTTTCAGGACCTTGTACTGCAGGCCGCTGGCGGTCGTCTTCACGCCTTCCTTTGCCTTGTTTTCCTCGAGGAATTTCTTGCCTTCAGTCGCGTTTTTCTCACCGCTCGCTTTTTTTGCGGCGGCCTGCTTTTCCGTCATCTCTTTTTGAAAGGTCGCCATGGTTTCCTTCGATTCTTCTTCGGTCATGAGCGGCTTGGTTGCGCCCAGGCCATCCTGCATGCCCTTGTGCACCAGCTCCGGATTGACGTCGATCAACTGCCGTTTCAGGGTGGAACCAATATCGAGACCGATGCTGTAGCTGACCTTATCCTTTTGAGTCTTCAGCTGCGGATCCGCCGCCGGAGCAAGCGAGACGAGAGCAAAAGAAAGAGCGATGATGACAAACGAATTTTTCATAAATTATTCCGATGAATCTAAATGCGGCCGGTCCGTTTCTCGGCCTGCCGCGCTCCATTCATCAACGGGGATGGCGCTCGCGTCAAGCGGGCGAACCCCGATCCGAGCCCGGAGGCGCTCCCGGGCCAAAAGCGCCGCCCTCGCCCTCCTCTGCGCGGTTCTCCTCCCGGTCGGCAGTTCGGCGTCGATTTCACTCTCGCACCAGGACGCGATGCGGATCGGGCGCAAGATCTGGCAAAATGAATGTGGCGGGACCGTCGCCGGGCTGACCTCCTGGAACGCGGGAGAAAATTTTGCCTCGCTCGGGATCGGGCACTTCATCTGGTACCCGGCGGGGGCGCGCGGTCCTTTCGAGGAGAGTTTCCCGGCTTTTGTTCAATATGTGCAGAAGCGTGGCGCCAAGTTGCCCGGCTTGTTGCTCGGGGCCAAAAGCAACGCCTGCCCGTGGAATTCGCGCGCGGAATTTCTCGCCGCGGAGTCGAGTCCGGCGATGAAAAATCTGCGCATCTTCCTCACCGACACGATCAATTTCCAGGCCGACTTCCTGGTCGAGCGGCTGCGCGGCGCGCTCCCGAAAATGCTCGCCGCCGCGCCGGCCGGGGAGCGGGAAGAGATCGAGCAGCGTTTCAATCGCTTAGCGAACCGCGCGCAGGGCTGCTACGCCCTGGTCGATTACGTGAACTTCAAGGGGGAAGGCGTGCTCGAGACCGAACGCTACCAAGGACGCGGCTGGGGACTGCTGCAGGTGCTGGAGGGAATGTCCGACGAAAGCGGCGCCTCGCCTCTCGGTGAATTTGCCGACTCCGCCGAGCGGGTCCTGCGCGCGCGGGTGCAGAATGCCCCGGCGGAACGAAAAGAGCAGCGCTGGCTCCCGGGCTGGCTGAAGCGGGTCGAGTCTTATCGTTAGGCCGGGGCGCGGTTGGCGCGCCAGCGCAGCGCGACGAGGGCAAACAGCGCCAGCCCCAGGAGTAGCGTCCAGTTCCGCATGCGATGCGAGGGCTTGGCCGGCGGGCTGAGCACGACGACCGGCGACTCCCAGAGCGCGGTGCCGTCGGGCGCGAGCGCGGTCAATTTGAGCGAGTGGACCTGGCGCGGATCGAGCCCGCTGATTTGCGTAGTGACGTCGTCGCCGGCGACGGCAATATCCGGCGCCGCCAGTGCCCGCCAGGTGGTTTGCAGGGCGCCCTTGTCATCGAGCGAAAGAAAACGTTCCTCGATGCGATAGCGCGAGACCGGCTCTTTCGGGCGCGCCCAGCGCAACTCCCAGCGCTTCCCCTCGAGCCGCTGGGCGCGGACCGGCACCAACGTTAGACTCGGCGCGGTGGGGGTCGTCCGAGGCGCTGCCGCGCCTGGCCTAACGATATTCGGTTGGGCGATAATCGGTCGCGCGACCACCGGCCCGGCCGGCTGCGCGCTCGGTCGAGGGGAAGCGTTCGAAACCATCGCACCCGACGGCGTTGGAATCGGCGAAGCCGGCAGCGCCGGCAATGCGCCCGCCGCCACCGGCAGCCGCGCGCTGAAGCCGTCCCCGCGGACCACGATCGTCTCGTCCACGGGGGCGGTTGCCTCGGCCGCGATGACGACGGCGATCGCCTTTTCCTCCGCGGGCGCGAGGGTGATATCCGCCAGCGGACGGATCTTGCGGTCGGCGGAGAATTTTAGCGTCAGAGGCCGGCCGGTCCGGTTCGTTAGGGAAACCGAAGCCGTCCGCGGGGCGTCTTTTTCCCTGGGCGGCGCAATGCGGAGCTCGGCCGGCTCGAGGGTGATCGGCGAAGTCGCGCTGCCCTGGAGTGAGACGGTGCTGAGCGCACCGTCGCTGCCGGTGAGAGTGATTTGCCCGACAAAATCCCGCCCTTCCTCGGGGCGAAAGGTCACGCCAATCTTGGCTGTCCTGCCCGAGGCGACCCGATAGTCGGAGGTCGCGAGCTGCCACGGCACGGAGACGGTGAGTCGTCCCTCCAGCACGCCGCCGCCGTCGTTGGTGATTTGTAATTCCCGGTTCTGGCTTTCCCCAGCCACGATCTGGTCAAACTCGATCCGCCCCGGCGCCTGCAGATGGGGCGGCGGTTCGTCGACGACAATCTTCACCTCCGCCACGGAAGAAACGCGGTTCCCGCTCGTCCGGACGAGGTAGGTGAAACGGTCGTTGGCGGCCGGTTCCGCGCCGTGATTTTGATAGACGATCGTCGCGCGATTGTCGCCCAGGAGACGGAGCTCGGAAAGGGTGCCGTGCGCCGGCGGATCGACGATCCAAAACGTGACCGTGCCGCTCCCGCTGTGATGGCCGCGGAGCGGGATGGTCGCGCGATCGCCCCGCCAGAGGCGGAGGGCGTGGTCGTCGGCCTGCGGAGGAGGCGAAGGCGCGGCGGTGGGAAGGGAGATATCCGCCCGAAGCGCAATCACTGAGAAAAAGAAGGCGAATGTGATCGCGCCCCGCTGCTGAATGCGCCAATGCATTGGCCCGGAGCGTGCTGGATTTGCCTGGCGGTGGCAAATTAATCCCGGGCGTGCGACGCTGCGGATCAATTTCCGCGTTGCCACCGGCGATCGAACAATTCATTTTTGCAGCCGACCCCGCCGCATACACTGCCAGCTCCATCGATTTTGTGATCCAACGGCTTTTCAAACTTCTCGCATTCTGCCTTTTGGCCGTGCTCGTGCCCGGCGATTTGGAGGCACAGGTGCCGGGCGCGGGAACACGCCCTTTCACCACGCGCACGCCCGTCCGGCCGCAAACCCGGCCGCAGCAGCTCCGGCCGCCACCCCGGCCCCGCAACGCTCCCGCGATGCGGCGCGCGACCGACCTCATTCATCGGCAGGAGCCGATTAATGTTTCCCCCCGCCTGCTCGATCAAATCACCCCGGAGAAGGCCCGGGTCCGCGTTTCTCTTTCCAAACAACGCGCCTACCTCCTGATGGACGACGAAGTGGTGATCGACTCCCCGATTTCATCCGGGAAACGCGCCCGCCCAACGCCGACGGGAAGTTACCGGATCATGCAAAAGGACAAGGACCACCGCTCCAACATTTATGGCGATTTCGTCGACGGCGCCGGCCGGGTTGTGCGCCGCGGGGTGAGCAGCCGGATCGATTCCGCGCCGAGTGGGACGCGTTTTGTCGGCTCGCCCATGACCTGGTTCATGCGGCTGACTGACGATGGCGTCGGCATGCACGTCGGCATCCTGCCGGGCTACCCGGCCTCGCATGGCTGCATCCGGATGCCGTCGGTGGCGGCCGAGATGTTTTACAGGCACGTGAAGATCGGGACGCCGGTGGTAGTCTCCGATTAGCCGACCGCGAGGCGCTCGCGCAATAGATTCAGCGCCATCTGGGTGGCGAGCTGTTTGAAGGTCTCGCGATCTGTCGGGAAAAAAAGATGCCGCGCGACGGTTTCGCCGCCTCCGGCGAGCGCGACAAAGGCCGTCCCGACCGGTTTCGCTTCACTGCCCCCGCCCGGTCCGGCAATGCCGGTGGTGGCCAGCGCGTAGGTTGCGCCTGATTTCGCCCGCGCGCCTTCGGCCATGGCTCGGGCGACCGGTTCGCTGACCGCGCCGTGCCCGGCGACCAGCGCCGGGTCCACCCCGAGGGCCGCGCTCTTGGCGTCGTTCGAATAGGTCACGTAACCGGCGAGGAAAACCGCCGAGGAACCGGGCACATTGGTCACGCGATGGGCGAGGAAGCCGCCGGTGCAGGATTCGGCCACGGCCAGGGTGGCGCGGAGGGCGGTCAGTTGCCTAACGAGGACTGTTTCCAAGTTTTCGCCGCTCGTCCCGAGGATGGAAGTCTTGAGCTTCGCCCGGACCACGATGTCGGCCTGCGCGAGAATGGCGGCCGACCCGATGATGCGCAGATCGACTTCGCCCATCCGCGCGCAGTAGCCTAGCTCGAGGCCGCGGATGGCGAGCAATTCCTCGCCGATCGCTTCCTCGACGTAGGATTCGCCCATCCCGACGATCCGGTAAGTGCAGCAGGCGAGAGCTTCCTCCTGCCTAACGATCTGCTGAAGAATGGGCACGACGCTTTCTCCAAACATCGGTTGCAGCTCGCGCGGCGGGCCCGGAAGAAGAAAGAGATGCGGCGTGGCCGCGCCCTCCACGCCCGCGGGCAGGTAAAGACCGGGCGCGCTCCCGTTCTCGTTAGGCAAGACCTGCGCCCCGCGCGGAACCTGGGCCTGGCGCAGGATGCGGCTGGTCAGCCGAATCCCGCGAGACTGCAGCCGGTGCGTGATCGTTTCTTCCAATCCCGGGTCGGCCACGAGATCGAGGCCAAGCAGATCGGCAGTGATCTCGCGCGTGATATCGTCCGTCGTCGGCCCGAGGCCGCCGGTGACAAAAATGATCTCCGACCGCTCGAAATTTTCCTGGAGCGCGGCGCGAATGGGTTCTCCATCGGGCACGGAGACCTGGCGTTCCACCCGCAAGCCGAGCGGAAAAATCTCCCGCGCGATGTAGGTGAGATGCGTGTTGAGGACGTCCCCGAGCAGAATCTCGGTGCCGGTGTTAATGACAGTGACTCGCACGAGCAACTATTCGCGCAGCCGTCGCGGACGCGCCACTGCGAAGCCGGGCCCCTTTGCCTAACGACTTAGGCGGCGTCCTTGTCCTGCTTCTTGCGAATGAGCGGGACTTTTTTCCCCTCGACCACGGCGCGATTGATCGTGACCTCCGCGATGTCTTCGCGGCTCGGCACGTCATACATGATGTCGAGCATGATCCGCTCCAGCATCGAGCGCAGGGCGCGCGCGCCGGTCCCTTTCGTCACCGCCTGGGCGGCGAGGGCGCGGAGCGCGTCTTTCGTGACGGTGAGGCGGACGCCCTCCATCGCGAAAAGCTTGGTGTACTGCTTGATCATCGCGTTCTTCGTGTCGGTCAGGATGAGGACCATCTCGTCCTCGGTCAGCGCATCGAGCGCGGTCAGGACCGGGAGGCGGCCGATGAATTCCGGGATCATGCCGAAGCCTAACAAGTCCTCCGGCTCGACATGGCGAACCGCTTCGCGCCGGGCCGCTTCTTCCACTTCGAGGGAAGGGCTGCTGAAGCCGAGCGTTTTGTTGCCGATCCGTTTCTGGACGATTTTGTCGAGGCCGACGAACGCGCCGCCGCAGATAAAGAGAATCTTCTCCGTGTTGACCTGGATGTATTCCTGGTGCGGATGCTTTCGGCCGCCCTGCGGCGGAACGTTGCAGGTGCTGCCTTCGAGAATTTTCAGGAGCGCCTGTTGCACGCCTTCACCCGAGACGTCGCGGGTGATGCTGACGTTGTCGGTCTTGCGCCCGATCTTGTCGATTTCGTCGATGTAAACGATGCCGATCTCGGCCCGCTTCACGTCGTAATCGGCATTTTGCAGGAGGCGGAGGATAATGTTTTCCACGTCCTCGCCGACGTAACCGGCCTCAGTCAGGGTGGTGGCGTCCGCGATGCAGAATGGGACGTCGAGAATTTTGGCCAGCGTCTTTGCGAGCAGCGTCTTGCCGGAGCCGGTCGGCCCGATGAGCAGGATGTTGCTTTTCTCGATCTCGACGTCAGCAAATGGATCGGGTTGGAAAGCGGCCGAGGTATCGGCCGGCGGCGCGCTTTGCAGCACGCGTTTGAAATGATTGTGGACCGCGACCGAGAGCGTCTTCTTCGCAATGTCCTGGCCGACCACATATTGGTCGAGCGAACGACGAATTTCGACCGGTTTCGGGACCCGGATGGTGGAGGATTGGCGGCGGGCGTCTTCGTTCAGCTCCTTGTCCAGGATGCTTTTGCAAACATTGATGCAGCTATCGCAAATGTATACGCCGGGACCGGCAATGAGCTTGCGCACCTCGGCGTGGCTTTTGCCACAAAAGGAGCACATGGTGAGGTTAGAGGCGCGGGCCATAGGTGTCCTCTCGGTAAAGCAGTTCCTATTCCTCGACTTTCTGCGGCAATGCGGCCTCCGCCACGGCAGTCGAGCGATCGTTCAGGCTCTTTTCGGAGCCGGCTCCATCGAGCAATTTGGCTTCCTTGCGGGATTTGATCACCTCGTCCACCAGCCCGTAATCCTTCGCTTCCGTCGCGTTCATGTAATAATCGCGATCCGAGTCGTGCAGGACCTTGTCTTCCGGCTTGCCCGTGTGCTGCGAAAGGATTCGGATGAGGCGCTTCTTCAGCTTGAACATGTATTCGACCGTCCGCTCGACGTCGCTCGCCTGGCCCTGAGCTCCGCCCGAGACCTGGTGAATCATGATGTCGGAGTTGGGAAGTGCGAACCGCTTGCCTTTCGTTCCCGCGGCGAGGAGGACCGCGCCCATGCTGGCCGCCATCCCGAGGCAGTAGGTCGTCACGTCGCAGGTCAAAAATTGCATCGTGTCGTAAATCGCCAGGCCCGCCGTGACCGACCCGCCGGGCGAGTTGATATAAATGCTGATGTCCTTTTTCCCGTCTTCCATTTGCAGGAAGAGGAGCTGGGCGATGACAAGATTCGCGATGTGATCGTCGATCGGCGTCCCCAGAAACACGATACGATCCTTCAGCAGGCGCGAGTAAATATCGTAGCTGCGCTCGCCGCGCCCGGTCTGTTCGACTACCATCGGCACGAGGACGGAATGAGGGTAACTAAAGTCGCGATTTGTCGTCATTTGGATTCGTTCGCGGGCTCGGAAACAGGCGTTGCGGCCGCGCTCCCGATGGTAGCATTCGACCCGAGGAAATCAATTGTCTTAGCCAGCAGGACCTGCTCCACGAGGCCGTTCATGGCGTCGTTTTTTTCGATCTCCTGCTGCATTTTTTCCGGGGTGGTGTTGTGATGCATCGCCTGGTGGCGAATGCGCTCGTCGATATCCACCGCCGTGACCTTAATTTTTTCCTGCTCGGCGATGCGATGCAGGATGAAGTTCGTTTTCAACCGGTGCGCGGCCAGGCCGCCCGCCATCCGCACTAACTCCTCTTCTTTTTCCTTCATCATTTCGTCCGGCACCCCGCGCTCGCGGTTGCGATGAACTAGCTCGGCCAGGGTGTTGCGCGTCTCGGCCTTAAGGAGATTCGGCGGCAGCTCGAAATCGACCCGCTCACTGAGAAATTTGACGACCTGCGATTCACGGGCCCGCTCCAGCTCATGACCCTTCTCGTGCTCGATCTGGTGCTCGAGGGCGTGTCGCAGATCGGCCAGCGTCTTGTCCGGCATCCATTTCGCCGCAAATGAATCGTCCAGCGGCGGCAGGATGCGCTGCTTGATTTCGTGGAGCGTCACCTCGTACTCGGCCCTCTTCCCGGCCACCTCCGGGACCGGAAAATCCGCCGGGAATTCCACCTTCACCGTCCGGGTCTCGTTCGGTTTCTGCCCCAGGATCTGCTCGACGAATCCCGGCAGGAAATTTTCCGCCGCCAAACGCAGCCAGAATTTCTTCCCGCCCTGCAGGTTCTTGCTCACGTTCGGCGCCAGCTCCGCGATCGATTTGCCCTCAATCGCGCCGTCGAAATCGATCACCGCGAAATCTTCCATCTCCAGCCCGCGTTCCGGCACATCGACGAAATCCGCCGACTGCTCCCGCAAGCGTTCCAGCGCGAGGCCGATCTCTTCCTCCGTCACCTTGGTGTCGGGCAAATTGAGCGGGATGCCTCTGTATTCGGGCAGCTCAAACTCCGGCGCCGTCACGACCGTGGCGCGGAATCGCATCGAGCGATCCTCGCCAAATTCCACGTCCTCCAGGTTCGTTAGGGAAACGACCCGCAACTGTTTCGCTTCCACCGCTTCGCGATAGCTCTTCGAGACGAGTTTTTTTGTCAGCTCGTCCTGAATGTCTTTGCGAAATTTTTTCTCGATCACGCTGCGCGGCGCTTTCCCGGGGCGATAGCCAGGGATGCGAGCCTGGGCGGCAAAGCTGTTCGCGATCGCGTCCCACTCCTTGGAGACCTGCTCCGGTGGCAATTCGATCTTGAGCGTCGCAACGCAATGGGGCTGATTTTCTACTTCGACCTTCATCGGTGCACGCTACCGGTGAGCGGGATGGTTCGCAAACCAGCGGGCCAAAACCCGCAACTTACAGCCCGGAATAAACACAGGCGCCCTTGATATGGACCGACTCGACCTGCGAATGGCCAAACCAATAGGCGATTTCGCGGTAGTCGGCGCAGCCGAAGACGGTGAAATTTCCGGCCTTGCCAGCTTCGAGCGAGCCGATTCTCTCACCGCGGTTCAGGCTGTAGGCGGCGTTAATCGTGCTCGCGGCGATTCCCTCCGCCGGCGTCATTTTCAGCTGCGTGCAAGCCAGCGAAAGAACCATGGGGATCGAAGGCGTCGGCGACGAACCGGGGTTGAAATCCGTCGCCACAACCACCGCCAGGCCCGCCTCGATCATGGCCCGCGCTTTCGGATAACGAGTCTTGCCGAGGGCATAAACCGAAGCCGGCAACAGCACCGGCTGCACCCCTGCCTCGGCCAGGGCCGCGATTTCGGCCTCGTTGGTTTGCTCGAGATGATCCGCCGTCGCCGCGCCGAGGCGCGCCGCCAAAAACGCGCCCCCGGAATTCGTCAGCTGATCGACATGCATCCGCAGACGCAGACCGTGCGACTGCGCCGCCTTCAGGATTTTTTCTGAATCCGCGAGATCGAAATAGCCGCGCTCGCAAAAGATGTCGCAGAATTCGGCCAGCTTTTCCTCGGCCACGGCCGGCAACATCTCGTGCATCACGAGCGCGACATACTGCTCTGGCGCACCGGCAAATTCTTCCGGGATGGCGTGCGCGCCGAGGAATGTGGGCACGAACTCAAGCGCGGTCGTTTCGTTCAACTGCCGGATCACGCGCAGAATCTTCAACTCTTCCTCAAGCGACAGTCCGTAGCCTGATTTGGCCTCCATCGTCGTGGTGCCGGAACTCAGGAACCAATGCGCCCGCTTCTGCGCCTGCGCCAGGAGCTCGGCTTCGCTCGCGGCGCGCGTTTTGCGCACGGTGGAGCGGATGCCGCCGCCACTCGCGGCGATTTCCTCGTAGGTCGCACCGCGGGATCGCATCCCGAATTCATCGACCCGGTTTCCGCCAAACACCGGATGCGCATGCGCGTCGACAAAACCCGGCAGCACGACGCGACCGTGTGCCTCGATCACTTTGATGTCGTTAGGCAAATCGCGCGCGATTTCATCCGACGAGCCGGTCGCGACGATGACGCCGTCGCGCACCAGCATCGCGCCGTCTTCGATGATCGCGAGATCGCTCAGCTCCCCGCCGACCCGCGCTCGTTTCGGGCCCGCCAGCGTGACCAGCTGGGCCGCGTGCAGGACGGCGACCGAGTTCAAGAGAGCTTGCTCTCCACCACGCGGCGGGCCTTCTCGTAGCGCGACTCCGATTCGTTCATCAGCGTGATTAACTTCTCGCCCAGTTTTGCCCTGACCTTTTCATCTTTCAGGCCGGAGAGATTGATTCGCACGTTCATACCCGCGCCGTCGACACAGGCGCGGGTGGCCAAAAGCCCGACCCCGACGTCGGAGATCGAGGCCGGGTTGCCCTTTTCCGCCATCGCCGCCAACAAATCGTAGGATCGGCTCGCGGTCTCCATCACTTGCAATGGAATCTCGGCTGCGTACTGATTCGCCGACTGGATCGCCTTGCTGCGGGCCGCTTTTTCTTCCGCGGAATCTTTCGGCAAACCGAAAGCCGCCATCACTTTATTGAAAGCCGCGGTGTCTTCATCGACGAGGAAGAGCAGCTCATCCTTCAACTGCTGCCCTCGCACCGCCCAATCGCTGAAAAATTCGAGCTGTTCGTCCCAGCCGCGCTTGCCCGCGGAAAGATTCGCCACCATTCCGCCTAACGACGCCCCGAGCGCGCCCATCAGGGCCGCGACCGAACCGCCGCCCGGCGCGGGTGAATCGCTCAGGGTCTCGTTGCAGAACTGGCGCAGGTTCATTCGTAAGAGCGACTGCTTCGCCGTCTCCGCGATCTTGAACTCGATCACTTTTTCCTTCGGATCGAACGGCTTCAGTTCGTTCAGCCCCATCGAGCGAATCGCAAGGTCGATCAGCTCCTCTTCCGCCGCGCCCTCCGACCACTTCTGTTTGCGCAGAAAATATTTTCCCGCCTCGACGAGGGATTTCTTCGGCAGCATCCCGACAATTTCCGAACCGGTCACGCGCATCCCGCGCTCCGCCGCCGATGTGGCGCAGGCATCGAACGCGACGTGCAACGGCGTCTCCTCGATGTTCGTCAGGTTCATCGAGACCTGGGCCATGCCGTACTCCTCCACATACCAGCCGATGGCCTTAACGTGTTTCAACATTCCCGGGATCCGCACTGCCTCGCCCTTTGCGTCCAGCACCTTCTTCCCGCTCGGCGTCCCATCGTCAGTTTTGAAACGCCCTTGTTCGCGCACGTCGAATGCGACCGAGTTGGCGCGGCGGGTCGACTTTGTATTCAGGTTGACGTTGTGGGCGACGAGAAAATCCCGCGCGCCGATGACGGTCGCGCCAGATTTTTCGTTGAAAACCGCGGGACCAAAATCCGGCTTCCAGGCCGGCTGCTTGATCTTCTCGAAGAAGCCTTCGTATTCCCCCGCGCGAATGATGGAGAGATTGGAGCGCTCTGGCGCGCTCGCCGCTCGCTCGTAGAGATAAACCGGGATCTTCAACTCCTCGGCGACCCGTTTGCCTAACGACCTGGCGCACTCGATCGCTTCTTCCCAGCTCACGTCGCTCACCGGGATGAAGGGGCAGACATCGGTCGCGCCCATCCGCGGGTGCGCGCCCATCTGCTTGCGCATGTCGATCAATTCCGCGGCTTTTTGGATTCCGCGAAACGCGGCTTCCACCGCGGCCTCGGGCGAGCCGACAAAGGTCACAACCGTGCGGTTGGTGCTCGCGCCGGGATCGACGTCCAGGAGCGAAACACCCTCGACCGCCTCAATCGCCGCCGTGATCTGCTTGATCACGTTCAGGTCGCGGCCTTCCGAGAAATTGGGCACGCATTCGATCAGCTTTTGCATCGTTAGGCCTTTCCTATCAGTCCCGTGTTTGCGGCTCCATCGGAATCTTCACGTTGTGTTTCCGGGCGAAATCGATCGCGCGTGAATAACCGGCGTCCGCGTGCCGGATGACGCCCATCCCCGGATCGCTCGTCAGGACACGCTCGAGCCGGCGCTTGGCGTTATCGGTTCCATCCGCCACCACCACCATTCCGGCGTGTTGCGAATAGCCGATCCCGACTCCGCCGCCGTTATGGAGCGAAATCCAGGAAGCGCCCGCCGCGGTGTTGACGAGCGCGTTGAGTAACGGCCAGTCAGCGATGGCATCGCTGCCGTCGAGCATCCCTTCGGTTTCGCGGTAAGGAGAGGCGACCGAGCCGGTATCGAGATGATCGCGCCCGATCACAATCGGCGCACTGATCTCACCGCGCCTAACGAGTTCGTTCATGGCCACGCCGAATTCCGCCCGCGCGCCATATCCGAGCCAGCAGATCCGGGCGGGCAAGCCCTGGAATTGAATCCGCTTGCGCGCCAGCTTCATCCAGCGGGCGAGCGTCTTGTCTTCCGGGAACAATTCGAGGGCCAGCTCATCGGTGCGCGCGATGTCGGCCGGGTCGCCGCTGAGCGCGACCCAGCGGAACGGCCCTTTCCCCTCACAAAAGAGCGGACGGATATACTCCGGGACGAACCCGGGGATATCGAAAGCGTTTTCGCAGCCGGCCTTTTTCGCCTGCGTCCGGATGTTGTTGCCGTAGTCGAACGTGATCGCGCCTTTCTTTTGCAGAGCCAGCATGGCCTCGACGTGCTGCGCCATCGCGGCCATCGAGCGCTCGATATATTCGTCCGGCTTTTCCGCGCGGAGTTGGAGCGCTTCCGCCAGCGACATTCCGTTAGGCACATAACCATTGAGCGCGTCGTGCGCGCTGGTCTGGTCGGTCAAAATGTCGGGCACGATTCCGCGCTGCAACATTTCCGGCAGGACATCGGCGCAGTTGCCGACCAGGCCGACCGAGATCGCTTCTTTTTTCTCGCGCGCCGCGTCGAGCAACTGCATCGCTTCATCGAGCGAATGCGCAATCTTGTCGCAGTAACCGCTCTGCAACCGTTTCTCGATCCGGGTGGGATCGACATCGATCCCCAGGCAAAGCGCGCCCGCCATCGTGGCCGCGAGCGGCTGTGCGCCGCCCATCCCGCCGAGTCCGCCGGTCACGAGCAGCTTCCCCTCGAGCGAACCGCCAAAATGGCGTTCCCCGGCGGCGGCAAAAGTTTCGAACGTTCCCTGGACGATCCC
>JALYQE010000054.1 GCA_030855965.1 Verrucomicrobiota bacterium
TCAACAACACGCTCCTCGTTTCGAAATTGATCGAGGGAAATTATCCCAACTATCGCCAGGTCATTCCGGGTGAAATGAAAGAGCGCGTCACGCTCGAGCGCGAAACGTTCCTCAATTCCCTGCGCCGTGTCTCGCTGCTCGCGAGCGATAAGTCGATCTCGATCAAACTCAATTTCACCAAGAACAACATCGACATCACGGCCAACACGCCGGAAGTCGGGGAGGCCAAGGAATCGTTAGCCGTCGCCTACAAGGGCCGTGAGTTTTCGCTCGCGTTCAATCCCGAATTCCTGATGGCGCCGCTGCGCAATCTGACCGAGGACGAAGTCTTCCTCGACCTGATCGACGAGATGAGCCCGGGCGTAATCAAGCTCCAGAGCCCGTTCCTTTACGTCCTGATGCCGATGCGCATTAGCTCGTAGGCGTTCTCGAGCACGCGCGGAACTTCGATTCCCGTCATCGCCAGATTTGGCGAATGCAAAACCCGCACCTGCCGATTTGCCGGCGCCCAGATCGCCGGATCGGTGGGGCCAAAAAGCAGCAAAGATGGCGCTCCGACCGCCGCCGCGAGATGCGAAATGCCGCTGTCGTGCCCGAGAAAGAGCGCGCAATTCTGCAAGACGCAGGCGAGTGCGGGAAGAGAAAGGTTTCTCGCCAGGCGCACTTTGTCCGTCGGCAGAGCGGCGGAGAGCTGGTCGATGCGATCTTCGTCCGCCTCGCCACCGACCAGAAGCAGGCGCCGGTTTTCCTCCGCGTCGAGCAAGGCGGTGGCGAATTTGGCAAAACGCTCGAGCGGCCAATTTTTCGCCTGGCTCCCGCTCCCGGGATGAATCGCCACCAGCGCCGGATCGATCTCCCCCTGCTCGTTAGGCAAGATCACCGCTGCCGGGTCTTCCAGGTAGAGCGCGAGGCGCTCCAGCGGGCGCGCGAGTTGCCGGGCGGCATGCTCCTGGTCGTTCATCTTCGGCGAACCGGCGATGAAATTCCGCACCCCGGCGCGCTTCAGATTATTCGCGAAGATTTCGTCGGGATCGAAGAGGTAGCTGACGACCTGCTGGAAACTGCTGAAGTAAGCCACCAGATCGGGAGCCAGATCACCATCCCGGGTGAAGAAAGTGGAGAGCCCCCCGTATTCGATTGAACGGGTCGCGTCGGCGTATCCGCTCATCTGCGCGAGCGCAACGATGTGCTGGTAGCCGAGAATTTCGAGATGGGCCGCGGGGAAGGAATTCCGCAGCAACTTGATCGCCGGCAGGGTGAGGATGAAATCGCCGATCGCGCCACCGCGAATCACCAGGAGGCGGCTCAAGGTGAAACGAAATCGTTAGTAGACCACGAACGCACAAACCGTGATCGCCGCGCCGAGAACGAATCCGGCGCCGGAAAGCAGGCGCCAGCGCCCGTCGGATTTCGTGCTCCACTGGATCTGGTCGCGCAAGAGATAGGGCATGGTGACCCAGAGCAATCCAGCCACGATCATCAGGTAGGCCAGCACGGTGACGAGCAACCGGCTCGTTTCCGGCCGCAGGAAGGCCGCGTTCAGCAACGGCTCGGCCGCGAGGAGGCAGAGAATGCCGAGCGCGCGGACGGCGAGGAATTCATTGACGAAGCGTAGAACGAGAAAAAATCCAATCGGCAGGGCGACCAGAAGCGGCCGGCGGAAACCGGAAAACTCACCCATCTCCATCGTGGCCAGGAGCCAGATGCTCCAGATAAAGTCGATCGTGAGCAGGACCGCTCCGGCCACGCGCGAGCGCGGGAATTGAGGGAGAAAATTGCGGGCCGGCGAAAGCAAAGCCGCCAGGCTCAGGAGCAGGAGCGCGAGACCCGCGATCAATCCAGCGGTGTGCAGGGAAATGGAGTAAATCATGAAGCGGCCGCGACGGGCGGCAGAAGTTCTTCCATCGGCGCCAAATGACAACCCGCCGTCGTCCTCACCCCCGACAAACTGAAACCGGTGGAATGCGTCACCCGCAGATCAATCAACTGTCCGATGTCGTCTTCCGTCCCTTCAAAAACGACGATCTTGTTGCCGCGGGTGCGACCAGTCAGGCGCTGCCGATTCGTTTTGCTCGGTCCTTCGCAGAGAATTTCCACTTCGCGGCCGACGAAACGCGCACCGGCCTTTTTCGCGGCTGCGTCCACCACCGTGAGCAGATCCTGATTCCGCGCCTCTTTTACCGGCTCCTCGATTTGCGCCGCCATCTCCGCCGCCGGAGTGCCGCTGCGCGGCGAGTAACGAAAGACGAAAGCGTTGTCGAACTGGATGCGCTCGACCAGGGCGCGCGTTTTTTCGTAATCCTCCTCGGTTTCTCCAGGAAAACCGACGATCACGTCCGTCGTTAGGGCAATTTCGCGGTGGATCGCGCGGAGTTGCTCGACCAGGCGAAGATATTTTTCGGCGGTGTAGGTGCGATGCATTGCCTTGAGGATCCGATCCGAGCCAGATTGCAGCGGGAGATGGACATGCTCGCAAAGCTTCGGCAGGTCGCGCAGCGCCTCGACCAGGTCGGCGCGGAAGCCGATCGGGTGCGGCGAAGTGAAACGAAGCCGCTCCAGGCCTGCGACTTCGTGGACGGCTGCGAGCAGCTGCACAAACGGGCTCTTCCCATCGATCTTGGGAAATTCATGCCGGCCATAGAGATTCACGATCTGGCCAAGGAGCGTCACTTCTTTCACACCCTGCGCCACCAGTTGGTCGACTTCCCTGACGATCTCCGCGATCGTCCGGCTGCGTTCCGCGCCCCGCGTCCGGGGCACGATGCAAAAGGTGCAATGCATGTTGCAGCCCTGCATGATCGAGACAAATGCAGTCGCCTGCCGTGCCCGCAGGGCGTGCTCGCGAATCGTTTCCTGCGAGCCCGCCTCCTCTTCCGTATCGACGATCGAGCAGCGCGGATCGTCCATCCGGCGGGCGCGTTTTTTCGCGACCAGTTCCTCCACGTAATCGGCCACGCGATGAAATTTTTGCGTGCCCACGACGAGGTCGACGTGCGGCATGCGCTGCAATAACTCCGCCCCGCGCGCCTGCGCCATGCATCCGAGGAAACCAAAAACCGTCTCCGGGCGCTCCTGCGCCATCCGGCCGAGCATGCCCATTTTGCCGAGCGCCTTCGCGTCCGCCATGTCGCGCACGCTGCAGGTGTTGAGGAGGACGACATCGGCCTCCGCTTCGCTCGCCGCCGCCACATAGCCGCGATCGAGGAGCGAACGCGCCACCTGTTCGGAGTCGCGTTCGTTCATCTGGCAACCGTAGGTCTTGATGAAAAATTTCGGCATCGGCGAGGGCCAACGATACACAAATGCGCTCCGCCCGCCACGGCGGAGAGGGTGCCGAATCGTTAGGGGGGCATGGCGAAGCGATGGGGGAAAGGATTGGCCTGGAGGCGTTTCTTCACCTCCCGATCGGTCCACGGATAAGTGCCCTGCTCGTTGAAAAGCGCGATCCCGATAACCCCGACGTTGCGCGAATCGCGATACTTCTCCTGCGCATACGATTCCCGCACCGGGCTGAAACGGAAAGCGGCGACCGCCTCGGCGCTCTGCCGGAAACCATCCACCACCAGCGTGCCACGAGGCGCAATCACGTAACCGCGTTTGCGCACCGAGGCCGGCCGGCCATCGAGCACATCCAGCCCGTCGACCGAGAGGACGATCTCCAGCCGCAGATCGCTCGGGTTGCGCACCACGATCGAGTAGCGCCGCCCTTCTTCGCCAACCACGAACCAG
>JALYQE010000075.1 GCA_030855965.1 Verrucomicrobiota bacterium
GCAGGATGAGGAGAGTGTAGAGAAAAGTGGAAACGAAAACGCCGAGGACGAATTGCGTCGCGCGGTCGTTCATAAAGTTGCGCAGGAGTCGCGGGCCGAATTGCGAGGAAGCGAGCGAGAGGGTCACGATCGTGATCGAGAAGACGACGCCCGCGACCGTGATGGTCGAGCCCGCGATGGTGGAGAGAACGCTGCGCGCGCCTTCCGGTCCACCGGCCCAGATCCAGCCCGCGGCGCGGGCCCATTTCGCGTTCAGCATCGTGTCGACGTGGACGGTGAGGAAGGAGAGCCCGGTCGCGAGGATCGACATGATCGTGGGGATGAACCAGTAGCTGCTGGAAAGGCTCTCCCAGGTGGTGCTGAAAAAAGTCTTCATCGCTCAGAATGTAGACGCTTCGTTCTGCGAAGCGCGGGCGAAATCGCCGCGGCTGAAAACTCAGGGGCCAGCGCCCCCTAACGAATCACGATATGCACCCCGGGCAGCACTTTTTGCCCGAATTCGAGCGCGTCCCAATTCGCGAGCCGAATGCAGCCGTGGCTCGTGCTGCGTCCGATCGTTTCCGGCGCTTGCGTGCCGTGAATCCCGCTCCCTTTGTTACTCAGCTCCATCCAGACGATCCCGACCGGGTTGTTCGGTCCGGGCGGGAGTTGATAGGATTCGTCGCTCCGCTTCCCGCGCTGCAACATCTCCTGGTCCCAGCGAAAGGTCGGCATCCAGGCGAACCCTTTGATGAACCATTCGCCGACCGGCGCGGGAAGCGATTTCGAGCCGGGCGTGATCGGATAACTCCCGACCAGTTTTCCATCCTGCTTTAGCTCCATGATCTTGGCCGCGATGTCGATTTCGGCGGAGAATTGTTCGTTAGGCGGTTTTTCCTTTTCCGTCTTCAGCTCATTCGCCTTCTCGGCTTCCTCGGTTTTCGTTTTCAGGTCGATGACAGCCTGGAGCTCGAAGGGCGTGGCCACGTTCGGGACCTGCACTTCATCGCCCGCCTTGGCTTTGTCCCAATCGTAGCCGGGGTTGAGCTGAAGCAGGAACTCGCGCCGGCAATGAAATTTCTCCGCCACCAGCTCGAGCAGATTTTCGTAAGGAAGGCGGTCGGCCTCGGCTTGTCCTGGATGATCCTTCGGAAGCGGGCCGATGAATTTCTCGTCCTCGGGGGTGATACGATAGGCGATCTGGACCGGCCTGGATTCATCGAAAGGGAGGTCGAACTTCGCCGGGGCCTTCGCGCCCTCCTCCGGCGCGGTCTTGCCCTGCGCCTGCTGGTAACGGGCCAAGGCCTTGCCCGTGAACTCGCCCCATTTCCCGTCGATCACCCCCGGCTTGAAAGCCGAGCCATCGAGAAAAAGCTGGACGCGCAGGATTTGTTCGTTAGGCACAGCCCCCGGCGAAGGCGAGGGAGAAGGCGAAGCCGCCGAGAGGCTCCCGGCGAGCCCCAGTAAAATACCGGCACAAAGACGCGCGGCGCGCGGGAACCAAGGTTGAGGAATCATGTCCGTGATACGTGCGCGGAGGCGCCGTTGGTTTCATCCGCCGCTTCTTCGCCGACGACACGAGCTCGGAAAAGGAGACTCTATTTCTTCTTTTTCTGGAGCGCCTTTACCTGCTCCTGCGCGTCCTTGTCGTCCGGCTTCAATTTCAGGATCGTCTCCAGATCGGCGATCGCCTTGTCGTTTTGCTTCATCGCCCGGTAGACATAGACGCGGCGGCGATAAGCTTCGACATCCTTCGGCCGTTTCTCGATGACTTTGTCGAAATCCTCCAGTGCCTTGTCGTATTTCTTCAGGTTGCGATAGGCAAAACCGCGTCGGGTTCGCCCCTCGATATCGACTTCCGCGATCGTGTTAAATCGATCGACGAGATCGCAAATATCGTCCTCACCACGCGCGACGGCGCGCCGATCTTCGTGCGCGACATCGCGGAGGTGGCGCTGGGCAAGGAATTGCGGCCCGGCGTGGCCACGCACGACAGCCAGGAAGTCGTGATGGGCACCGTCTTCATGCTCATCGGCGCCAACTCGCGCACCGTCTCGCAGGCGGTCGCCGCGAAAATGGAAGAGATCAGACGCACTCTCCCGCCGGGCATTGTGGCGAAGACGGGTTACGACCGGACGAATCTCGTCGACGCCACGATTCGGACCGTGAAGACGAATCTCTTCGAAGGCGCGGTCCTGGTCGTCCTCGTGCTCTTTTTGCTCCTGGGAAATGTGCGGGCCGCTTTGATCACGGCCGCGATCATCCCGCTCTCCATGCTCATGACGATCACCGGGATGGTCGGTGGAAAAATCAGCGCGAACCTGATGAGCCTCGGCGCCCTCGAGGCGCCCGCGGTTTCGTCGTGGCCGGCGCGGCGGCGCTGGTCTTGCTTTGCCTGCTCGTCGCGGCGCAGATGGGTCGCGAGTTCATCCCCAGTCTCGACGAAGGCGACATCGCGATGCACGCGCTCCGCATCCCGGGCTCCCCATTTTCACCGGCGTGCCGATGGCGCTGACCGGAGGCATCCTCGCGCTTTGGCTGCGCGGCATCCCGTTGTCGATTTCCGCGGGCGTCGGTTTTATCGCGCTCAGCGGGGTGGCGGCGCTCAATGGCGTTGTTATGTTCACTTTCATCAAGAAGCTGCTGCAAGAGGGTGTGCCGGTGGATGAAGCGATCTTCCGCGGTTCGGTCACGCGGCTGCGTCCGGTCCTCATGACCGCGCTCGTGGCGTCGTTAGGCTTTGTCCCCATGGCGCTCGCCACCCGCCCCGGCGCGGAAGTGCAGCGCCCCCTCGCGACCGTGATCATCGGCGGCATCATCAGCTCGACCCTGCTGACCTTGCTCGTCCTGCCGGTGCTCTACCGGATATTTTACCGTAAGGAGGAATTGCCCGCGGCATCCCCGGAGACAATGGCCGCGCTGCTCGCCTGAATGATCAAATCATCCAACGAACGCGATGAGCTTTCCCATCGTTTTAGATAACTTCATCGGCTTGCTCGCCGACGCGTTGCCCTGGTTTCTGGGCGGGGCCATCTTGGGCGCGGCGCTGGAGGCGTTTCTGCCGACGGCTTGGGCGACGCGCTGGCTCGGTTCGCCCCGCGCATCCATCCTTCACGCCACCTTCGCCGGCGCCCTCCTGCCTGGTTGCTCGATGACGACCGTGCCGCTGGCCGCCGCTCTGAAAAGTCGCGGAGCGCGGCTGGGAACGCTGACGGCGTTCATCATGATTTCTCCCATCCTCAGCCCGGAGACGATCATCCTCACGGCGGCGCTCCTTGGCGCAAAATTCACCATCGCCCGGATCATTTTTCCGGTGGTCGTGACCGTGCTCCTGGGCCTGACCTTGAATGCCCTGCAAGCGCGGGCGATCAAACAATTCCAATTGCCTGCCGGGAATTCCGCAGGGTCCGACCTCAAGCCCAACTGCTGTGCAGAGGACGATCTGCTCGAGGGCAAACGAACTTTCTGGGCAAGTTTTACGGCGTTATTGCATCCGCTCTGGATCTATTTCCTCGTCGGCCTGCTCGTGGTCGCGATTGTGCAGGCGCTGGTTTCCCCGCAAGACATCGCGCGCTACCTGCACGGCGGCATCGGAGCGTATCTCCTCGCGGCCGCGGCCGGGATTCCGCTCTACGTTTGCGAGGGCGCCGAAGTGCCTCTGACCTACGGCCTGCTTCAGGCGGGCGTGGGAATCGGGCCGGCCTTCACTTTCCTCCTCGGCGCGGTGGGCACCTGCATTCCCACCATCCTGATGGCGCCCCGGATCATCGGGAAAACTTCCACCTACGTCTATGTCGCCGTCTGGCTGCTGCTCGCGATCGGGAGCGGCTGGGCGCTCAGCATGTTGTAGATTGGGGACCAGGTGCAAAAAGCGGGAATGCGATCGAGACAACTGCGAAGGCGCCTGCTTAATTAGCGAATCGTTGAACGACTGACTCATTCATGATTGGCGCGGGCATTCTCAAAGGCATGGCGGTGACGGGGCGGAACTTCATCGGGAGTTACTTCGAGAAAGATCGCCTAACGACCGTGCAATATCCCGAGGAGCGCGACGTCCTCCCGGAGAATTCGCGCAATTTTCCCTTCCTCGTTTTCGATACGAACGACCCGGCGGCGGGCCTGCGCTGCGTCGCCTGCAAGATCTGCGAAAAGGAATGCCCGCCGCAGTGCATCTACATCGTCAAGAGCGAGGACAAGAAGCCCGATTACATGGGCAAACCGCAGTTTTATCCGGCGATCTTCGACATCGACATCTCGGTCTGCATGAGCTGCCAGATCTGCGTGGAGGTCTGCCCCTTCGAGGCGATCAAGATGGACAAGGTTTACGAGCTGAGCCGGCGCGAGCGCTTCGATGCCCTGCTCATGCAGAAGAACGACCTCGCGAAATCGAACGACTATTATCACCGGATTCATCCGCTCGAAGCGGAGGCGGTCGATGCAAATCTCGCCGCTGCCGCCGCGAAAAAAAAGCCGGCGGCGGCGCCTCCGTCCGCGACCAGCTAGCCGGCGGAGCCCGTGCTCCCCGGAAGTGGAGCGTCGCTTCAGGTGGGTTATCGTGCGCTCGTGAAAATCGGCCGCTTTTTCTGTTTGCTACTCCTATTCTCCGCCCTGCACGAGACACTGGCCGCGCCGGATCTCTCGGAGATGCTGCACTGGCGCAATATCGGGCCGCATCGCGGCGGCCGGGTGCGCGCCATCTCCGGCGTGCCGTCGCAGCCTAACCTTTTCTACATGGCGCAGGTGAACGGCGGCGTCTTCCGGACGAACGATTACGGGCGCACCTGGAAGCCGATCTTTGACGATCAGCCGACCGCGTCAGTCGGCGCGCTGGCGGTCGCGGTTTCCGATCCGAATATTATCTACGTCGGAAGCGGCGAAGGTTTGCATCGGCCCGATCTTTCCGTCGGCAACGGCGTTTACAAATCGACGGACGCCGGGAAAACGTGGGCTCACCTCGGTTTGCGCGACGGGCAGCAGATCGCCCAGATCGCGGTCGATCCGCGCAACGCCGATCACCTCCTCGTGGCGGTGGTGGGGCATCCTTACGGGCCTAACGAAGAGCGCGGGATCTTCCATTCCAACGACGGCGGGAAGACTTTCGCGAAGACGCTCTACAAAGACGAAAACACCGGCGCGGCCGACGTGCAGTTCGATCCAACCAATCCGCAGATCGCTTACGCCTCACTCTGGGAAGCGCGCGAGGGTCCGTGGGAAAACGGGGAATGGCACGGAACCAACGGCGGTATTTTCAAATCGATCGACGGCGGCAAGACCTGGCAAAAACTGACGCAAGGTTTGCCTAACGACGTCGTCCAGGCTCAGCTCGCGGTTGCGCCGAGCAATCCGCGCACCCTCATCGCCGCCGTCGCCACCCTCGACGCCGGGAAACTTTATCGCTCCGACGACGCCGGCGAAAACTGGACCCTGGCCACGACCGACCCGCGGCCGGGCGCGCGCATCGGCGGCGGCGACCTGCCGGTCTTGCGGATCGATCCGAAGAATCCGGACATCGTTTACGCGGCGAGCGTCGTTTGTTGGAAATCGACCGACGGCGGCAAGACCTGGGAAGGCTGGCGCGGCGCGCCCGGCGGCGACGATTACCAGAACGTCTGGATCAATCCGAGCAACCCGCAGATCATTCTCCTGGCGAGCGACCAGGGCGCGATCATCACGGTCAACGGCGGCGAAACCTGGAGCTCGTGGTATAACCAATCGACCGCGCAGCTTTATCACGTCAGCGCGGACAACGCGTTCCCCTACCGCCTTTACAGCGGGCAACAGGAAAGCGGCTCGGTCGGGATCGCGAGTCGCGGACCAAACGGCGCGATCACTTTCCGCGACTGGCACCCGGTCGGGGCGGAGGAATACGGCTACGTCGCCGCTTCGCCGCTGGAGCCGGACATTGTTTTTGGCGGCAAACTATCGCGTTACGATCGCCGCACCCACCAGACCCAGAACATCCTGCCGAAGCCATTTCGTTCCGATGAATTCCGGATCATCCGGACCGAGCCGGTGATTTTTTCGCCGACCGATCCGGCCACGCTTTACTTCGCCGCCAATACCCTGTGGCAAACACGCTCCGGCGGGCGGAACTGGCAGGAGATCAGCCCCGACCTGACCCGCAAGACATTCGAAATCCCCGCCAGCGTCGGGAAATTTCGCGACCAGCCGAGCGCGCAACCCCGGCAACGGGGCGTCATCTACACCGTGGCACCCTCCCCGGTCGACGGGAGTCGGATCTGGGCGGGAACAGACGACGGCCTGATTCACCTAACGACTAACGCCGGGAAAAACTGGACCGACGTGACCCCGCCGCAGATCGGCCCATGGTGGAAAATCTCGCTGATGGACGCGAGCCATTTCGATGCGAAAAGCGCCTACGCGGCGGTAAACACGATCCGGCTCGACGATTTGCGCCCGCATATTTACCGGACACGCGACGACGGCAAGGCCTGGCAGGAAATCACCTCCGGCATCCCGGCGGACGAAAACGTCAACGTGGTGCGCGAAGACACGCAGCGCCGCGGGCTGCTCTTTGCCGGCACGGAACGCGGCGTCTACCTCTCCTACGACGATGGCGACCACTGGCAGTCGCTCCGTCTGAACCTTCCCGCGACCTCGGTCCGCGACCTGATCGTGAAGGACGACGACCTTGCGATCGCGACCCACGGGCGCGGCTTCTGGATCCTGGATAACATCACCGCCCTGCGGCAAATCCAGCCTAACGACAAGACAACGCAGCTTTTCAAACCGCAGACGGCCCTCCGCGTGCGCTGGAATTCCAACACCGACACCCCGCTCCCGCCAGACGAACCGGCCGGCGAAAACCCGCCGGAAGGCGTTATGATTGATTATTCGTTAGGCGAAAACGTGGGCAGGCCGGTCACGCTCGAGATCAGGGACAGCAAGGGCGAGGTGGTACGGCGTTACGCGAGCAACGAGCCGGTGCCGCCGGAAGATCCAGAGCTTAAAATCCCGCGTTACTGGCTCCGGCCCGCGCGCGTCCTCTCGGATAAACCGGGGTGGCATCGCTTCTACTGGGATCTGCACGGCACGCCGTTGCCAGACACGAAACCGGAATACCCGATGACAGCGATCTACCGCGAGACAGCGCCCCTGCCGACCGCGCCCTGGGCGTTGCCGGGAAATTATTCGGTCGTCCTTAACGCCGGCGGGAAAAGTTTTACCCAGCCGCTGCTAGTGAAGATGGATCCCCGCCTGAAGGTGACCGACGCCGAACTGACGAAGCAATTTCAGCTCTCGAAAAAACTCCAGGAATTGCGGGTAGAGCTGGCGCCGATCGGGAAAAAACACGAGGCGCTCGCCGGCGAATTGGCGAAAGCGAAAGCGCGCGCCGGGGAGAAGGACGTGCAGGAGCAAATCAAAACTCTCCGCGCCAGGCTCGAGCAGTTTGCCAATCCCGCCGCCGTCCGGAATGGCGACAGCCTGGAACTCGATGTCCTGGCAAAGGTCGTGAAACTTTATGACGATCTGCAGGAGGTCGACGCGGGACCGACCGCGCAGCAGGAAATCGCCTGCGGCGATTTGCAGCGCAATGCGCGCGCCGTCCTGGAGAGCTGGCCCTCGATCCCGACGGAAGTGACGGCGTTAAACGAAAAGCTTCAGGCCGCCGGGATCGAATCGATCAAGTTTCCCTGACCCAAATCGGCGCGAACGCTGGCCGGCAGTCAGGCGGCCAGACTTTTCTGACTGGCCTGCGGCACCTCCAAATCGCGAAGGACATTCGTTACGAGGGCAATCTGCACGTTGACCTCGCGCGTTTTGTCCGCGTCCTCGGCAACTTGATTAAGAATGCCCTCGAAGCGATGCCGAACGGCGGCCTCCTCACCATCGGCATGGACTTGGTCGAAGGCGAGATCCGGCTGCCGCAGCAGGCGCGGCCAGGTTAACGATTGCCGCCCGCGGACCCTCCGCCGAAGAAGTTGCCAAACGCCCGCCCCCGATCGCAGGTTGGGGCGTGATCAACCTGGGCGACTATCTCCGCACCGCGCGCCGGATATTTATTTTTACCGGCGCCGGGATTTCCACCAGCAGCGGGATTCCCGATTTTCGCGGACCGGAGGGAGTCTGGAAACGACGGCAGCCGGTTTACTACGACGATTTCATGAGCTCGGAATCGGCCCGGATCGAGCATTGGGATTACAAACTCGAAGCCTGGGAATCTTTCCGCAACGCCCAGCCTAACGACGTCCACCGCGCGATCGTGAGACTGGAGAAAGCGGACAAGGTCGCGATGGTGGTGACACAGAATATCGACGGCCTGCATAGCCTCGCCGGGACGAGTGCGGCGCGGCTGGTCGAGCTGCACGGGACCAATTCGCTCATCGAATGCCAGAGCTGCCAGCGCCGGAGCGACCCCGAACCGCACTTCGATTTCTTTCGCGCCCGGCGCACCCCGCCCCTCTGCGATTGCGGCGGGTTTTTGAAGCCGGCCACGATCAGCTTCGGGCAGAGTCTCCAGCCTAACGAACTGGAGCGTGCCCGGCAGGCGGCCGAGGAAGCGGACCTGGTGGTGGCGCTCGGCTCCACCCTTTCCGTTTATCCCGCCGCGGCCTTTCCTCTCCTGGCCGCGCAGCGCGGCGCGCCCTATGTCATCATCAACCGCGGCGCGACCGAGCACGACGGCGAAGGGTCCGTCTCCCTGCGGCTCGAAGGCGAAGTCGGCGAAATATTTCCGTCCGCGGTAGAGGCTGCATTGTCCTAAAGGCGGCAGCCTTCCGGGGAGCGCACGCGACTCGCGTGCCGGTTTCGGCGACTCGTCGAAACCTTCCGGAATAGAGACGCGATGGCCACGGAAAAAGTTCACGACCCCGAAAGCATTCGGGGTCGCCAGCACGCGGGGAGCGTGCGCGCCCCAGAGATCGTTCGTCGCGAGCGTTTCCCAGCGCGATGCGCTAGAATAACAAGTGCATTTATCGAAATCGTTAGGCTGGGTTTTGTTGTGGTTCGGGCTCTTGCTTTGCCCGGCGCGGGC
>JALYQE010000076.1 GCA_030855965.1 Verrucomicrobiota bacterium
TCCGGCTTTTGGTCACTTCATCCTGAAGCAGACCGCCGATCGCGAGGGTGTCGCCGCTTTTGATCAGGACATTGGAATCCAGGGTGCGGGTGTCGATGACGGGACTCCGCACGGTTGCGCCTGCGAAAACGAATTCTGCATCGGAGACCTTGTTACTGATCTCCGGTTTCACGCTCAGCGTGATGAAGTCGTCTTTGTTAACCGATGGCCGCACGACGAGCGTGTTGCCGAATTTCTTATCCTGGAAGCCGCCGAAAACGGCCGTGGCAGTCTGCTCGTTAAAGTTCAACTGCGGGACGGGCTGGTTGCGGATGATTTCGATTTTCGCCTGTTGGTTATCCGCCGTCACGATCCGCGGATTGGCGAGAAACTCCGCGTCGGAGTCTTCATTTAGGGCGCGGACGGTGAGCGACATTTGCGGCACGGAGAGAATGGCAAACTGACCCGCGAGCAAGTCGCCAAAAGCGCTGTCGACAGGATGTCCGAAGTCCGACGTTGCAATCGTCGACCCGCCGGCCGCGGGCACGGGGGCCCCGGTGCCACTGAAACCGCCGTATTTTACCGTCTGCGGCGCGCTGGAGCTGCCGACGACGCCTGCCCAATTGATCCCGTAGCTCTGTTTCGGATTGGCGTTCACCTCGACGAGGCGCGCTTCAATCATGACCTGCTTGGTCGGCTTGTCGATCTGGACGAGCAGCTTGCGGACGTTGTCGATATTGCTGCGGGTCTCACGGAAGAAAATTGTGTTGGTCCGCTCGTCGACCTGCGGTGGTTCTTTGCTCGAAAGCTGGGTCGCGAGGAGCGGGGCGATGTCCTTGGCCCGGCCGTAGCTGAACTGGTAGCTGTCGCTCTCGGTCGGCTCCGCCGTCCGTTCCGCGCCGGTCTTGATGTAATAGACCGAATCGATCTGATCCATGAAAAGACCCTTGGATTTGACGATGATCGCGATCGCCTGCAGGGCGGTCACGTCCTCCAGTCGCATCGTCACCGTGCCAATGACCGCTTCGCTCACCACCATGTTGATTTTGGCCTGACGGGCGAGAAGGCGAAGGACTTGGCCGACGTCGTCACCCTGGAATTCCCGCACGCCAACGCCGCCGGTTTCCGTGACCGAGGTGGTGGTCGACGTCGTGGCGGTGGTCGGCACGCCCGCCGGGGTGGTCGCGGTCGACTGCTCCGTGGTCACGGTCGTCGCCGCCGGCTGAGGCGCTACGGTCGAAGCTTGGACGAGCGTCATCGGCGCCAGGTCCGAAGCTCGTGCAGTCACGCTGCTGCCTGCAGCGGGCGCTGCCGCGGTCGTTTTTGCGGTCTCCAACGAGACCACGGTCTGGTCCTGCTGGGCGAGCGACGCCGATGCGGTCGCGGCCACAACGGCGAGCCCGCAGAGAAGTTGTTTGGTTGGTGTGAGCATAATGATTAAGGCAAGAGGTTTGGACTGCGGGTCTGGTAAAAGCAGGAACCAGACCAGCCTCCCGAACACTTCAGTTCGCCCCCGGTGAGGAGGACCTTTCTTGCGCGTTGACGGCTACGCCGGTTTTTCGGGACGCCCGCCCCTCAGGCGGCGGTCGCGAAACCGAGCGCGGTTTTGCTGAAATCCGCCACCGGCATTTGCCTAACGAGCCGGACGATGCCGTCCTGCCATTTCTGGCTGATCTCCATCAGGTAGGGATCGTTTTGTTCCAGGCGGGTGCGCATTTTTACCTGCAAGGAATCGGTCTTGTAGCAAAGGATATCGATCGGCGGACCGACCGCGACGTTGCTCTTCATCGTCGCATCCATCGAGATGATGCCGAATTTGAGCGCGTCCATCAGGGTGCCGTCGTAGCTGAAGCCGCGATCGAGAATCGGTTTGCCGTACTTCGATTCGCCGATCTGCAGATAGGGACAATCGCGGCTCGCATGAATGCTGTTTCCCTGCGGATAGATGGAATGCACTTCCGGAGCGAGGCCGGCGATCTGGCCGCCGACGATCAGGTTGATGTTGAAATCGAAGCCGTCCGCTTCGAGCGCGGCCCGGTCGCGCGCTTCCACCATCCGCACCTTCGAGCCGACGTAGCGGACTGTTTCGTAGAGGGTCTCGCGGTTCATGAGATGTTTCCGCGCCGGATGGCTCTCGTTCAGAAGCAGATCGTCGTCGATCAGGGCGAGGGTGGCCTGGGTGAGCGAGAGATTACCGGAGCTCATGATGCAGATAACCCGGTCGCCCGGTTTCTCGTAAATCCGCATCTTGGTCCGCATGGTGATGTTATCCATCCCCGCGCTGGTGCGGGAATCGGATAAGAAAACTGCGCCCTTCCGACAGAGCATGCCGAGGCAATAGGTCATGATTCGCCCGGCTTGCTGCTCCCGACGACCCGGCCTTTGACCCGGCGGATCTCGCTGTGATGCGTGATGGGATGAACGCGTCCGTCGCTCCCGCGAAAAAATGCGCTCAGGGCCCAGCTGACGAGGCTGATCAAAATCGCGCCCCAGAAGGCGCTCCCGAAACTCTCGACGTGAAAGCCGTGCACCAACTGGTTCACGAGCAGGAGCATGAGGCCATTGACAACGAAAATGAAGATCCCAAGCGTGAGAATAATGAGCGGGGCCATAAGGAGGAGCAAAATCGGACGGAGAAAGGCGTTCAGAATCCCGAGGAGAAGAGCGGCGCCGATCAGGGAAGCAGTGCTGTCATAACGAATTCCATGAATGATCGAGGCCGCGACCATGACGGCGACGGTGGTGATCGCCCATCTGAAAATAAAATGCCTCATCGTTAGGTAGACCGAATGCCGATAGAGCGGTTTTCGTGCCCTTTTCTGCTTGCGCACCCGGCGCCCGGCGGGTACAGGCTTGGCCGACCCAAAGCAAAAGTAAATGGCGAAACGTTCAAAACAATCGAAAGAGACACCGGCGCTGGAGAGCAGTTCGCCGGCGCCCGGTATGGAATCGAGTAACGGTCAGAGCGCAGCGGATTCCGCCAAGCCAACCGCCGCCAGCAAACCGACGAAGAAGTCAGCCGCATCTGCCAAGAGCGCCGGTAAAAGCCGCCGGCCCGCGGTCAAAAAGTCCGCTCCCGCCCGCAAACCACGGGCAAAAAAGACGGCCGGTCGCGCCGCCGAGACGACGGTGACGGACGAGGAAGTTCGCATTCGCGCTTACCTCATCTCGGAATGGCGGACGCAGAACGGGATCCCGGGCGATTCGGCGCCCGATTGGCTGGAAGCTCGCCGCCAACTGCAGGCCGAAGCCGGGATCTGAGAAACGGCCACGTCAGGCGCCAGGGATTGTCTCCAACTCGGGGAAGCAGGCCTTCACCTTTTCGATCAGGCGATGGATCGTAAAAGGTTTCGCGAGAAAACCGCGAACCCGCGCTTCCTTCAGAAGTTCCTGCGCTCGTTCGTCCGCGCCCTGCCCGCTGACGAGGAGTAACGGCGGCACCGTCCGCGGCGGGTTGGAATTTTCGTAAACCTTGGAGATGAGAAGGAAGAGGAGGGTGCCGTCGATCATCGGCATCGAAAAATCGAAAATCATCAGGTCATAGGTTTTCTTCAAGGCCAGCTCGAAGCCGTATTCTGAGCTGGGCGAGGTGTCGATTTCCCATTGCAAAAGTCGCTCGAGGGCCTCGCGCATGATGCGCAGCACGGCCGTGTCGTCATCTACGATCAGAACGCGTTTTGCGGCTGGTTCAACCATCCCGGAGGCTTGCGTGAAAGAGCAATGGGATTCAAGCTTTAGTTGCAAAATCTCCCGATGCCGACGCCGTCCGTAAATTCACCTGCAGCCGCCCTCGCCTCCGCTCTGCGGGAACGTCGCGTCCTGATTGCCGATGAAGCGAGCCGGCGCGAGCCCGAACAGCATCTGGCGAAACTAAAATCCGTTTCAGAAAAGATTGTGGCGCTGGAGAAAAAACTCCCGCCGCCGGTCGATCCGGAGCTCGCGCATTTTCTCACGCGCTGCAGCTACGACAAAGCGCTCGCGCTGCTGGAAGCAAGGACGGGCGCTTTGTAAGCGCCCACGACGGTTTCAAGCCGCCGCTCCTTGGGCCTAGCGCGAGTACAACTCGACGATCAACTGTTCGTTGACCATCGGCTGCATCTCTTCGCGGGAAGGAATGTGCGCGACCTTGCCGGTGAGCGCGTCGCGATCGACCGTCAGCCAATCCGGCACCGGCGCGATCTGGGTCAGTTCCATGTTGCGCAAGGCGAGCTGGCGCGATTTCGGACGATCCTTGATCATGATCTCATCGCCCGTCTTCACGTTGAAGGAGGCGATGTTCACGTTCCTCCCGTTCACCTGCACGTGCCCGTGCGAGACGAGCTGGCGCGCCGCGCTCCGGGTGTTCGCCAAACCGAGGCGGAAAACGACGTTGTCGAGCCGCGTCTCGAGGAGCTGGAGGAGGGTCTCGCCGGTGACGCCGCGCCGTTGCAGCGCGGTCTCGAAGATGCGGCGGAATTGTTTTTCCATCAGGCCATACTGGAAGCGCAGTTTCTGCTTTTCGCCGAGTGCGATCGCGTAATCGGACTGCTTCCGCCGCGAGCCTTTTGGGCCGTGCATTCCGGGCGGATAATTTTTCCGCTCGAGTGCCTTGGAAGGTCCGAAAAGAGGCACGCCGTAACGGCGGGCGATTTTAGTTTTGGGTCCGGTGTATCTGGCCATTGGAAGCGAAAGTTGAGATGAAAATTAAACGCGGCGTTGCTTGGGCGGCCGGCAACCGTTGTGCGGCACCGGGGTGACGTCGCGGATGACGGTGAGATCGAGCCCGATCGCCTGGAGGGCGCGGACGGCGGATTCGCGGCCGGCTCCTGGTCCTCGCACGAGAACTTCGACCTCCTTGAGGCCGTGGCCCATGGCCTGGCGCGAAGCGTCCTGCGCGACCATTTGCGCGGCGTAGGCGGTGCTTTTGCGCGAGCCTTTGAAGCCGACCTTGCCGGCGCTCGACCACCCGATCACGTTTCCTTGCAGGTCGGTGATGGTGACGATGGTGTTGTTAAAAGTGGAAAGGACATGGGCGTAGCCGGAGTAAACGTTCTTGCTCCCCTTGGCTTTGACGATCTTCGGCTTCTCGACGTCGTTCGGGTCGAGCGAAAGGTTTTCCTTGGGAGCTTCGGCGGGCGCTTCGGCCTTCTTGGTCTTTTTCGCCGCCTTGGGCTTGGCTTCCTTCGCCGGGGTGGGAGGCGCGGCGGGGGCTGCCTCGGCCGCAACCGGAGCGTCCGGTGATTTCTCGGCGGGCGTCTCCGCCGGCGTTTCATTCACCGGGGTCGCGTTCTGCTCAGCCGCTGCGGCTGGCTCTTCCGCCGGTTTTTGGTTTTCAGAATCTTCTGCCATGTCAGTTCGTTAGGTTAAACTTTTCCTGCCTTCGCATCCTTGTTCCGGATCACGCCGACGGTCTTGCGCGGGCCCTTGCGGGTGCGGGCATTGGTCGAGGTCCGCTGACCGCGCACGGGCAAACCGCGGCGGTGCCGGATGCCGCGATAGCAATTGATCGCCTGGAGGCGCTTCAGGTTGCTCTGCACTTCGCGGCGGAGATCGCCCTCGATCGGCAATTTGTTCCGCGTGATCATCTGGATGATCTCGTTGATCTGTTGCGGGGTGAGATCCTTGGCCCGGAGGTTGGGATCGATATTGGTCTGCTCGAGGACGCGCTTCGCGGTCGACGGGCCGACGCCGTAGATGTAGGTGAGCGACGCTTCGATGCGCTTGTCCGCGGGAATTTCAACTCCGAGTAATCTTGGCATAACAATCTCCTAGCCCTGGCGCTGTTTATGGCGCGGGTTCTTGGCGCAGATCACGCGCACCACGTTCTTGCGCTTCACAATCTTGCAGCCTTCACAAAGTCTTTTTACTGACGGTCGTACTTTCATGGTTTCACGAGACGAAAAACGCGGAGTCTTTTCTCCGCGCTAACGATGGCGAAAAGTGATTCGCCCCTTCGACAAATCGTAGGGAGAAACCTCTAGCATAACTTTGTCCCCTGGCAAGATGCGAATGAAGTGCATCCGCATTTTCCCGGAGATGTGGGCGAGGACGCGGTGGCCGTTGGGCAGTTCCACCCGGAACATCGTATTCGGGAGCAGCTCGACCACAGTGCCCTCTACCTCAATTGCGTCTTTGCGCGCCATGTCAGGATTTCAGGTTCCTCTTTGGTAATCAAAACCGTGTGTTCAAAATGCGCCGAGGGCAACCCGTCGGAAGTGCAGACCGTCCAGCCGTCTTCCAGGAGACGAACGCCGGCGCCGCCGAGATTGATCATGGGCTCGATCGCCAGGGTCATGCCGGCTTTTAACCGCGGGCCGCTGCCTCGTTTACCGTAGTTCGGGACCTGGGGTTCTTCGTGCAATTTCCGCCCCACCCCGTGGCCGACAAATTCGCGCACTACGCTAAAATGACTTTGCATCGCTTCCTCTTCGATCGACGCGCAGAGGTCGCCGAGACGTTCGCCAGCGAGCGCATGGGTGATCGCGCGGTGCAGCGCGCTCTGGGTTACTTCGAGCAGCTTTTCGACCCGTTCGTCGATCATCCCGACCGGGATCGTAGCGGCGGTGTCGCCGACCCAGCCGTCCTGCACCACGCCGATGTCGAGCTTGACGATGTCGCCGTATTGAATCCGGCGCTGGCTCCCGATGCCGTGGACGATTTCGTCGTTGAGCGAAATGCAGATGTTGCCCGGGAAAACGCGATGCCCAAGGCGATACCCGAGAAAGGCGCTGCGCACTCCGGCCTCCGACATTAGGTCAGCCGCGGCCTGGTCGATTTCCTTGGTCGAAATGCCGGGCCGAATCAGTTCCGCGATCCGCTCCAGGACATCGCTCGCGGTGCGGCAAGCGATCCGCATCTTGTCGATCTCCCGAGCCGACTTGATCGGGATCATTTCACACGCTCTTCGATCAAGGCCGAGATGTCAGCAAAAACCGCGTCGCGATCCCTGTTCCCATCGATGCGATGGAGCGCGTCGTCTTTTTCGTAGAATGATAGGAGCGGCTCGGTTTTCGTTTTGTATTCGGTCAACCGCGTCTGCAAAACCGAAGCGTCGTCGTCGTCCCGCCGGATCAGCGGTCCGTCGCAATAGGGGCAGATCGGGCGGTCGGCGAAACCCGCACTGGTCACGCTCGTCGTGAATCCGCACCGGCGACACTGCAACCGGCTGGCAATGCGATCGCGCACCGTCTCTTCCGAGACTTCGAGCCATATCGCGAGATCGAGCAAACCGCCCTGCTTTTGCAAAATCTCATTCAGCCGCTCGGCCTGCGTCACCGTCCGTGGAAAACCGTCAAAGACGAAGCCTTCCTTGCCGTGCAGATTGAGCCAGTCTTCGATAAGCCTAACGATGATGTCGTCCGGCACGAGACCGCCCTGTTTCGAGACCTCATCCGCTTCCAGACCGAGGGGCGTGCCGAGATCGCGTTCCCGTCGCAGGATCGCGCCTGGGGAAGTCACCGAGATGGCAAAATGCCGGGTGATCAATTCCGCCTGGGTTCCTTTTCCGGAACCCGGAGCGCCCAGAAGCACGATGCGACTTTTCACCTAGCGTCCGTAGAGAAAAATTGCCACGCCGCCGATGACCAGGACCGCGATACCGACATAAAGCCACATCAGCGTGCCCTGCTGCGCCGCCTCGCCGCGATTGTAAGAAGAACGATCGAAAGCCCGGCCGCGAATCCGGCCCTTGCGCAGGAAACCATCGTAGTGCCGCTGGATCAGGTGCGTCTCCACCTGTCGCATCGTATCGAGAATCACGCCCACGATGATGAGCAGGCTCGTCCCGCCGAAAAACTGCGCGGTGATGGTCGGGACATTCAGCCCCTGACTCAAGAGGCTGGGCAAAATCGCGATCAAAGTCAGGAAAATTGCCCCGGCAAAAGTGAGCCGGGTCATGGTGAAATCGAGGAAATCGGCGGTCGGTTTGCCGGGACGAACGCCCGGGATGTAACCGCCGTACTTTTTTAGGTCATCCGCGATCTGCGAAGGCTGAAACTGAGTCGCGACCCAGAAATAACTGAAGAAGAAAATCATCGCGGCCATCACGAGATAATGCAGCCAGCCGTCGGAAAGCATTTGCGCAATCGTCTGGGCCGTCCGGCTGTCTTTGAAAGCCAGCCCCACGATGGTGGTCGGAAAAAGCAGCAGCGCCCAGGCGAAGATGATCGGCATCACGCCGGCGTAGTTCACTTTCAAGGGCATATACTGGGTCTGCCCGCCATACATCTTTCGGCCCACGACCCGTTTCGCGTACTGCACGGTAACCTTGCGCACGCCCTGGGTGACCGCGATCACCGCCGCAATCACGATGAACAGGAAGGCGATCATTAAAACAAGGATCGCCGGACTGACCTGGCTCTGCCCGGTCACCGCGGAAGGGACGAAAGTTTTCCAGGCCTGCGCGAGCGCCGCCGGGAGCTGAGCCACGATGCCGACGGTGATGATGAGCGAAATGCCGTTACCGATGCCTCGGTCGGTGATCTGGTCGCCCAGCCACATCAGGAAAAGCGTGCCCGCGGTTAGAGTCAGGACGGTGATGATCCGGAACGACCACCCAAGATTATCGACCAGCGGGATCCCCAGCTGCGCCGTGGTCTCGTTAATGCCGGGGAGCATCGTTTGGTACGACTCCGGATGCTGGAACGACACGGCCAGGAGGTAGCCCTGAAAAATGCAGAGGAACAGCGTCGCATAACGAGTGTACTGCATGATCTTCTGCCGCCCGCCATCTTCGCGCGACAACCGGCTGAGCGACGGGATAACCGCGGTCAGGAGCTGCAACATGATCGAGGCGCTGATGTAAGGCATGATGCCTAACGAAAAGATGGCGCAGTTCTCGAGCGCACCGCCGCTGAAAAGATTCAAAAGAGCCGCCACGCCGCCGCCGCCGCTCTGCGCAGAGGTCTCGAACCAGGCCTGTAGGACCGCCGGGTTGACCCCGGGAGTGGTAATGGCCGCACCGAGGCGCACGACCACGATGACCGCAAGGGTGAACAAAATCCGCCGGCGAAGTTCCGGGATTTTGACGCTATTAAGAAAGGCCGAAACCATCCGCTAGGTGCGCACGAAAACCGCTATTCAGCGGTTTTCTTTTTCTTCGCCGCAGGCTTTTTCGCCTTCGCCTTTGCTTTCTCTTTCGGCGCCGCCGGCTTCGGGGTTTTCGGCTTTGGCTCGGGCGCCGTTTCGAACCGTTTGCCGTCGGTGAGCGATTTGCGCTCGCGCAACGTGACGGTGCCGCCGGCCTTCTCGATCTTTTCGCGGGCTGACTCGCTCACCCGATCCGCTTCAATCGTCAGGCTGTGTTTCAATTCGCCGCGGCCGAGAATTTTCAGCCCGACCACCTTGCCGCGGATGTGTTTCGACTCGCGCAGCATCGCTTCGTTGATCACCGTGCCGGCCTTGAACTCGTTCAGGTCGTCAAGGTTGACCAGCGCGTAGGTCTTCTTGAAGGCCGCGTTGTTAAACCCGCGCTTAGGTAACCGCCGGATCAGCGGCATCTGGCCGCCTTCAAATCCGAGACGAATGCTGCCGCCGGAACGCGCTTTCT
>JALYQE010000080.1 GCA_030855965.1 Verrucomicrobiota bacterium
CGGTCACGCTGGCGAGCTGACCTTCCATCCCGGCGCGGTCGGAATCGAGATGGACGTGGCAATCGATCAACCCTGGGAGCACGAAACGATCGCGCAGATCGATCACCGCGCCGCCCGCGGCCGGTTGGACGAAGCCATCCTGCACCGCCGCGATTTTTCCGTCCTTCACCAGGATGGAGACGTTGCGCCGCGGTTCTTTCCCCGGCCGATCGAGGAGCGTGCCGGCGTGGATCACTGTATCCGCCGAAGAAGTTGCCGCGGGAGTGGGCGATTGCCCGTGTAACTGGGCGGCACCGAAGATCAGCGGAAGCAGGACAAGTTGAAGAAGGCGCATCAGGAGTTCTCGCCGACTTACCCGCGGGCTTCAACGGCAATTGCGTCGCTGAGACCGGGGAAGGATGATCTCGCTGCCGACGCGAGTCTTGTTATGATCGCTTGGATTTAACCAGCCGGGATCGAGAAAATGAATTGGGATGCGATCAACGCGGTTTCGCAATTTGTTAGTTCCATCGCCGTCGTTTTGTCGGTGCTTTATCTGGCCAAGGAAGTGCACCGCAGCACCCGCGTCGCCCGGGTCGCCGCGCAGGATGCGGCCGCCTCGGCCGTCCGGGAAGTGACCAAAACCTTCATGGAAAACGCGGAGATGTCGCGCGCATCTGGGGCACCGGGCCGGAAGAGATCCAGAGCTTGTCGCGGGAAGACCAGGCGCGGTTCTTTCACGCCACGCACCAATTTCTCAAGGCGCTCGAGACGATTCACTTTCACCATATCAACGGCCTGATGGACGAACAACTCTGGCACGGCTGGCAGGAGCTGCTGCGGCATTACATCGTCGCGCCGGGCATCGCGCGTTATTGGGAAATTCGGAGCCAGCTTTTCTCGGCTCGCTTTCGCGCTTTCGTCGGCCAGCTCGAGCCCGCGCGCGACCGCCGCACCGTCGGCACGCTCCTCGAAGAATTGTAGGGCGGGCATCTTGCCCGCCGGGCGATCGGATGGGAGGAGCCCCGGCCTCTTTCGAAGCCGGGGCCGAATTTCAGGACTAACCCGTTGCCGCTACGGTTTCGGCGCCTCCTCTGGCGAGGCGGCGGGCGACATTGCCTCCTTGGCGGAGTCCATCGCGTGGCTGGCCGCGTCCTGGACCTTGTCGACCGCTTTTTCGGCAGCGTCCTTGGTCGCGTCGGCGGCATTCATGGTCGCATCCTTGGCTTCCTCCGCCATTTTGTCGACCGCGGCGGCGGCCGCGGGCGCGGCTTCCTTGGCTTTCTGCCGCGCCTCCTCGATCTGCTTCTCGGCGGCTGCCTTGGCCTCGTCGGCCTTCGCTTCCATGGCCTGCTTGGCCTCTTCGGTTTTTTGCTCGATTGATTCGGCGGTCTTTTTGTCGCAGGCGCTCAGGGCGAATGCGAAGGTAGCGAAGAGGGCGAGTGATTTAATTAGTTTCATGAGGTAGTTGGTAGTTAGGATTACGGTTTTGGTGGCGTGTTTGCCGCCGACGAAAACATTCCCCGGCGTCGGGGATAAATCACCAGCCAGGCCGTTCGATGTCAACGGTTTAGTCTGTTCCCCGCCGCCTAGCCCTCGGCGAAAATGAAAATGATCAGGCCGATGATGAGGAGAACGAGAACGAGGAGCGCGATCTTGATCCAGCTCTTCGGATACTTCCCGGCGAGCGCGCCGGTGACACCGTTGGCGACGATTCGGTAGGTGGTACCGCTGTATTGATAAGTCAGGAGCCAGATCGGCAGGAGGACATGCTTGAAGGTCTGCGCGCTGTAATCGGCGTCGATCTCGAGGTTACGATGCGTGTCGCCCGGGATCTGCGCGGCGCAGAGTCTGCGCAGTTCCGCGTCCATCGCTTCGCGGGAATGTTGCGCAGCGGCGACGAGATCGATCTGGTATTGCTCCACCACCCAGCCGGAGACGTAGCCGGCGTCGTAGGGCGCGAGTTCCTTGGTCGGGAAGGGCTCGATGCCGCGCAATAAATCCGGCGGCACGCCGCGAGAGGCGGGCACGAGTTCGTCATCGAAAAAATGCTCGAGCGCGCCGCTCGCCGGTTCCCAGCGGACGTGCTGGACCTGGCGGGTCTGGGTGTTGCCCTTCGAATCGCGGTAGGTCTCGGTGGTGTAGTAATAATAGCCCGCGTCCGCCGTCCACTCGGCCGCGACCTGCGCGTCGAAGGTCCAGTAGGGAAGATACAATCCGTGGATCGTGTCGGTGAAAGCGCGGTTCTTGAAACGGTTCGGCGCGAACCAGCGGCTGCGATACCAGGCATGGACTTGGTCGCGCACTTTGCCCTGGTCGACCTGGAACGGGAGCACGCTCTCCGGCCGGATCGGCGCCTTGGTTTGTTCGTAGGGAACGAGCGCGGGCGAGCCGCAGAAGTCGCAGTTCTGCGCGACGCGTTCCGGCTTGAAAACCGAGATCGCCTTGCAGCTCTGGCATTTGACCGAACGGGTGGCGGTTTCCCAGCCGCGTGCGGCGTCCGGGATGGCGCTGAGCGCGGTCGCGAGGTCGTTTTCCTGGACGGCGCCGATCGCGGCCGTGCCGGGCTGCATCGGCGAGACCGCGCCGCAAAA
>JALYQE010000107.1 GCA_030855965.1 Verrucomicrobiota bacterium
CGCAAATTTTTCGTCAAGGGCGCGACCTACGGGCCGTTCCGGCCGGATGCGGCGGGCGATTACCTCGGGAATCCGGAGCAAGCGCGGCGCGATCTCGCCCAGATGCGCGAGCTCGGGATCAACGTCGCGCGCATCTATCACCTGCCGCCGCGGTGGTTTCTGGACTGCTGCTCGGAAGCAGGCGTCCGGGTCATGATCACGCTCCCTTGGGCGAAGCACATCGAATTTCTCGTTAGGGCAAAAACCCGGCGCGAGATTGTCGACGCCGTGCGCAAGGCGGTCGCGACCCACGCCGGCCATCCCGCCATCTTCGGTTACCTCGTCGGCAACGAAATCCCCACCACCATGGTCCGCTGGCTCGGGGTCCGGCGCGTGACCGAGTTTCTTGAGACGCTGATCCGCGTCGGACGCGAGGCGGACCCGAATGTCCTCTTCTCCTACGCCAGTTATCCGCCGACGGAATACCTCCTGCCGCAGAACGTCGATTTCTGCTGCTTCAATGTTTACCTGCACGACCAGCGCGACTTCGAAAAATATCTGCTTCGTCTGCAAAATCTGGCCGAGGAAAAGCCGCTCATGCTGGGCGAGTTCGGGATGGATACGATCCGCAACCCGGAGGAAGAACAAGCCGAGATGCTCAGTTGGCACGTCGACAGCGTGGTCAAATGCGGTCTCGCCGGGACGATCTTCTTCGCCTGGACCGATGAATGGTTCACCGGCGAGCAGGAAATCCTGGACTGGTCGTTCGGACTCGTCAGGCGCGATCGCACGCCGAAGAAATCCTTCTTCGCGCTCCAGAAAAAACTCGGCCAGGACGATTCGGCCCTGCCGCACCGCGATCTGCCGCGGACGCCGTTTGTCTCTGTCATCGTCTGTTCCTACAACGGCGGGAAGACGCTCGCGGAATGCCTCGATTCGTTAGGCAAAATCAATTACCCGTCCTACGAAGCGATCCTGGTCGACGATGGCTCGACCGACAACACGCCGGAGATCGCGGCCCGTTTCCCAAACATCCGCTACATCCGTCAGGACAACCACGGCCTGAGTTACGCTCGCAACGCCGGCGCGGCCGCGGCCAAGGGCGAGGTCCTCGCTTACACCGACTCCGACTGCATGGCCGATCCCGATTGGCTCTACTACTTGATCGGCACGCTCGTGAGTGGCGATTACGCGGGCGTGGGCGGCCCGAACATTTCGCCCCCGGCGGAAAACTGGGTCCAGGCCTGCGTCGCGGCGGCGCCGGGCGGGCCGAGCCACGTCCTGCTCACCGACACCGTCGCGGAGCACATCCCGGGTTGTAACATGGCTTTCTATCGCTGGGCCTTTGATACTGTCGGCGGCTTCGACATCGAGTATCGCAAGGCGGGCGACGACGTCGATTTCTGCTGGCGGCTGCAACAGGAAGGCCACGTCATCGCCTTCGCTCCCACCGCGATTGTCTGGCATCACCGCCGCTTTACGTTAGGCGCGTTTCGCAAACAGCAGGCCGGCTACGGCGAGGCGGAATCGATGCTGCGTTTTAAGCACCTCATCTTTTTCGGCCCGACCGGGACCGCCAAATGGCGCGGGCAGATCTACGGCTCGCCGCGCTTCAGCTGGTTCATCAATCGCCCAATCATCTATCACGGGGTTTTCGGCGAAGGCTTCTTCCAGTCGATTTATCCGTCGCCGCAATCGGAAATCGCGAACTACCTCAGCAGCATCGAGTGGTTTGTGGTTACGCTGTTTCTTTTTGGGCTCGGCATCTTCCTGCCCGTGCTCCGGATCGTTCCTTACCTGATGCTCGGCGGCACGCTCTGCGTCGCCTTGTCCTACATGCTGCGGGCGCGGATCGAGCCGAAGTTCGACACCGTCCCGGCGCGGTTGCTCGTCATGTTCCTCGCCTTCGCCCAGCCGCTGGTGAGGGGATGGAATCGCTATTTTACCTGGCTGGAATTTAAGCGCACTCCCCGCAACGTCATCGGGACGCATGAGAAAATGCCCTCGGGCAAGGCCGGGCGTGGGAACCTGCGGCGGCGCAACTACTGGAGCGATGAGGGAATCGAGCGAAACGCGCTCCTCAAATCCACCTTCCAGCTCCTCGAGGAGGAAGGCTGGAGCTACTCGGCCGATACCGGCTGGAAAGAGTGGGACATCCAGATTTACGGAAATTTCTTCTGGAGCGTCATCCTCCAAACCGTGACCGAATATCACGGCGGACCAAAGTGCCTGACCCGCGTGCGCCTGCGTTATCGCTTCGTCACCACCACCGTCATTCTCAACCTTCTCTTCCTCGCGATGATCATTTATCGCGACCTCAACACCGGAACGATCGACCTGCGCATTCTCATTCCCTACGGCATTTTTCTTCTTTTCCTCGCGACGCGCGCGCGGCGCCTGAAACGGCGGGTGGCCGAGCTCGTCGATGTGGCCGCCTATCGTCTCGGCCTGCGGCGGATCGGGAAAAAAGGAGTGGAAGATGTTCTTCGCTAGGCAGGCGCGTTTCTGGCTCGCGCTCTCCGCGGAGTTCATCCTCCTCGCCACCCTCAATCGCTTCGACGACTGGCGTTATGCCTCGATGCCGGTCCGGTTTGTCGAGACGGCCGTGCTTTGCGGGATCGCCTATTTCGCCGCGACCTCCTTTTTTGCCCAGCTCTTTACCGGGCGAACGGTGCGGGTCATTTTCTGGAGCGTGGCCATCCTGCTGCGCCTCGTCGCGCTCCCGCTTCTGCCCGGCGACGACATCTGGCGTTACCAATGGGAAGGCAAAATCCAGAACGCGGGCTTTAACCCCTACGTCCTCGCGCCTAACGACGACCGGCTGGCCGCGGTGCGGGAAGAATACCCGGAGTGGAGCCAGATCAACCATCGCAATTTCAGCGCCATCTACCCGCCGGGGACGGAATTGATTTTCGCCGGCCTGAGCCGCTTCGGGGTGGGTCCGCTCGGATACAAACTGCTGTTTGCCGCGGCCGATCTCGGCGTGATTGCTCTCTTGCTGCGGTTGATCGGCGGGCGCGAACGCTACCTCGACGCCGCCTGGTATGCCTGGAATCCGCTGGTGGTTTACAGCTTTGCCGGTGCCGCCCACTTCGACAGCCTCATGATCCTGCCGATGCTCGCGGGCATCCTCTGTTTCGTGCGCAGCCGCGCGGAAACCGAATCGCGTCTGCAATGGCGCTGGGCGCTCCTCGGCGCGGCGGCAATGGGGGCGGCGATCTCGATCAAGTTGATCCCGCTCCTTCTCCTGCCGGTTTGCGCGTTCGCGCTCGGGCGCCGGGCGTGGGCGCTTGGACTCAGCCTCGGAATTCCCGCTTTGCTCAGCCTGCCTTTTGGAGTGCCGCAGGTTCCGATCTGGAAATCGTTAGGCCAATTCGTCTACGTCGCCCGCGTGAACGATATGTTTTGGTGGCTGATCGAGGAGACGTTTTGGCCGAACCCGCACCAGAAAAATTTCAGCTACAACGTCGTCATCATTGTGGCCGTGGTGCTGATCTCGTTCCTCTTCATCCGCAATTGGCGGCGCGGATTGCTCTGGGCAATGGGGGCGGCTCTCATCCTCAGTCCCATCCTCCATCCCTGGTATATCACCTGGATCCTGCCGCTGGCGGCGTGGCGCCGGGTCGATAGCTGGCAGGTGCTCTCGGTCACGGTGTTCGCCTATTACCTGTTCTGGAACGAACGGCTTTTCCTGCTCCCCTGGCATTCCGAGCCCTGGCTGCGCGGTTTCATTCTCATTCCGCCCTTCGTGGCGCTGCTCTTCTCTTTGCGGCGAAGGAATCAGCCTAACGAACTTCAGGAAGGGTGAGGCCGGGGTCTCCGGGGAGCACGGGCTGCCAGCCCGTTCGCCGCCGGGACCCTCCCGGCGGCTCGTTTGCACGGCGCGTGAAGAGCTGCGTGAGCAGCATGGCGATGCGAAGGATGTGCCAGGGAGACTCCCGCGCACGACGGGGTGGCACCCCGTGCTCCCCGGAGGTGGCCGCGGCGTTCTAGGGTGATTTGCCGGCGTTCGGCCTAACGAGCCGGCGGCTTGAAGGCGAGGTCGAGCGCGGTCTGGAAATCTTCCGGGACCGGTGCCTCAAAAAACTGCCTCTCGCCCGTTCGAGGATGGGTGAACCCGAGCTTCCAGGCGTGCAGCATCTGCCGCGCAGCCCCGCCTTTTTTCCCGTAAAGCGAATCGCCGATGATCGAATGCCCGAGATGATGCAGATGAACCCGGATCTGGTGCGTGCGTCCGCTGTGCAGCGCGCATTCGACCAGGCTGACCCCGGCGCCTGACTGCAAAACCCGATATTCCGTAATCGCCTCGCGCCCTTTCCGCTGATCGATCGCCATCTTCTTGCGCTGCACCGGGTGTCGTCCGATCGGGGCGTCGATCGTGCCGCGCGGCCGTTTCAAAGTCCCGGCGACGAGTGCGAGATAAATCTTTTTCACTTCCCGCTCCGCAAACTGGCGCGCCAATTCCTGGTGCGTCGCGTCGTTTTTCGCCACCACGAGGCAGCCGCTCGTTTCCTTGTCGAGGCGATGGACAATGCCGGGGCGCTGCTTGCCGCCGATGCCGGAGAGGTCGGTGCAATGATGGAGGAGGGCGTTGACCAGGGTGTGCGTCTGGTTGCCGGCCCCGGGATGCACCACCAGACCGGCCGGCTTGTTCAGGACGACGAGGTCGTCATCTTCGAAGAGGACCGCGAGCGGGATTTCCTCCGCCTTGTCTTCGATTTCCTCCAGCACCGCCGGTTCGACCAGCCTAACGACATCGCCGGCCCGGACCGTTTCCCGCCGCCGCGCCATTTCGCCATTCAGGAGAGCGTCGCCCGCCTCGATCAACGCCTGGATCCGGACCCGGGAAAACTGGGGCAGAGCCCGGGCGAGGTAGCGATCGAGCCGCTCGCCCGCCTGGTCGTTAGGCACGTTCAATTCTATCATCGCGGCTGGTCGCTGGGGGTGCTATCATCCGCCCAATGGCCTCGACAGGG
>JALYQE010000365.1 GCA_030855965.1 Verrucomicrobiota bacterium
AAACGGTTCAATGCGCCTCCATCCATGTGTTCAATTGCGGCACGAGCCGTTCTTTCAGTTCCGCCCGGAAACCGATTTCCGCGATCGCTTGCGCGACCGCGGGCGCGGAGGACTGCGACAGGTTCACTTTCGCGTAGCGCTCCAAGGCGAGGGCATCCTTCGGGTCCGAGAAAAAGGTGAAGAGACGAGCGGCAAAAGCGTGAACCCCGAAGGAGTCCTGTTTCACGAGGAGCGCTTTCATATTTTGCTGCGCGTACTCCCAGACCAGTTGCGGACGCTCGCCCTGGCGGGCCGAGAACGGGAGGAGCGCGGCCGCGCGGCTGGTCGGCAATTCGTCCGTCAGCGCGAGCGCGATGGTACGCCGGATCAGGCGCGGCTCGAGCGCGCTCGCGAGGGCATCGTAGAAATATTGTTTCTCTTCCGTGCTGTTGGTTTTCAACCCGAGCCGGTGCAGCTTTTCCCAGGTCGCGGAGTCGGCGTAACGACCCACCACCGCAAAAATCACCGGGCGCGAATCGGGCGCGATGCTGGCGGGATCGGTGAGGAAAGCGTCGAAACGGGAACGGCAACCGGCGATGACGTCGGAATCATTCAGGGCGCCGAGCCCGCGGATGAGCGAGGCGCGGAGGGAGGCTCGGCCTGATTTCTCGCCCGTCTTCGCTTCCCAGCCGACGCGATCGAAGGCCGGCCGCAAAACCGCGCGGGCATATTGCTGGAAGCGCGGCCGCACCCGGTCGCCCGCGAAAAGCCGGTTGAGGTAGACGAGGGTGTCGATGATTTGGTCGTAGACCGCGAGTTGATCTTCGTTCACGACTTGGTCGACCAGGCTGAGATATTGCGCGAGCGGGGCGCGGTTCGCCTCGACCAGCGCCCAAGCGTCGAGCAGCAGGTTCACCCGGTCTGCCTCGGAGAGCCGGGGGATCTGCGCGACGAGCAGCGCCCAGGAGGTGTCGTCGTACTGCACCCGGTAGTAGCCGGCGTCCGCGACGTTGAACTTGATCGCCTTGTCGTTAGGCAATTCCCGCGGCAGAAGAGCCGCCTTGTCGCGGAGGAGAAAGTTGTTCATCGCCGGCTGGTCCTGGGTCACGTAAGTGAGCGGAATCTGCCACTGGAGCGCGGGCGGATCGGCGTAGTGAACGGTGAAACGCTCCTGCGCGAGTTGGATCGTGTTCTCCTTGCGCTCGATTTTCACAAGCGGGAAACCCGGTTGCTCCGTCCAGCGCGGGGCGATTTGCCCGACCGGTTTGCCCGAGACCTCGGTCAGCGCCTGCCAGAGATCGGCCGTGGTGGTGTTGGAATATTTGTGGGCGGCAATGTATTTGCGGATGCCGTCGCGAAAAACCTCTTCGCCGAGGAAGCTTTCCAACATGCGGATGATGGCACGCCCTTTTTTGTAACTGATCTCGTCGAACGCGCCGTTCGCTTCCGCCTCGGTCCGGACCGGTTGTTGGACCGGGTGAGTGGTGGAACGCGCGTCGACCTGCATGGCGGTGTCTTTCGAGAACCCAACCCGGCGGCTGGCATCGCGCGGCACATTTCGGCGCAGCCATTCGTTCCATTCCGGGTTGAAACGATCGGTGCATTTGGAACCCGCCCACGAAGCGAAGCCCTCGTTCAGCCAGAGGTTGTCCCACCACGCCATCGTGACGAGATCGCCAAACCATTGGTGCGCTACCTCGTGCGCGATGACGGCGAAGATGTCCTGCTTCGTGCCGGTGGACGAATTTTTCGGATCGAAAAGCAGAACCGACTCGAAATAAGTGATCCCACCCCAGTTCTCCATCGCTCCGCCAAAGCCGCCCGGGAGCGCGATGAGATCGAGTTTCGGGAGCGGATACGGGACGCCGAAATATTCGTTGAAGTAATGAAGAATTTTCGCCCCGCTCTCGAGCGCGTAACGCCCCATCTCGGCCTTCCCTTTCGTGGCCACGACCCGCAATTTCACGCCGTCCTGTTCCGCCTCGATCGTGTCCAGTTCGCCCGCGCAGAGGACGACGAGATAACTCGACATCGAGGGCGATGGGGCGAAACGGACTTCCTTGCGGCCGCTGGATTTCTCCCCGCCAGGGTCACCGCCCCCGGCGACAGGCGTCTCCTCTTCCACCGGCATGTTGGAGACGGCGAGGAAGTTCTCCGGCACGACCGCCGTGAGCTGGAATTTGGCGCGGAAACTCGGCTCATCCCAGCAGGGAAACATCCGGCGCGCATCCGTCGGCTCGAACTGGGTCCCGAGCATTATCTTCTTCTCGTTCGTCCCGAGTTCCTGGTAACGGGCAAAGAAAAGTCCCTGCCCCTGGGGATTGATTTTCCCGCTGAACTTGAGCGCCACTTCGTGCGCGCCCGCCACCAACTCGTTAGGCAAGGCCAGGGTCAGCGTTTGCGCCTCCGCGTCCAGGACGATCGATTTTTTCGGCAGCGTCTGGCCGTCGACCGCGGCCGACGCGATCTCCAGCTCGAGCGCGTTCAGGACGAGCTTGGTGACCGGTTTTTCGATCGTGACGCGGATGGTCTCGGAGCCGGTGAAAGTCAGCTTCTCGAGATCGGGAACGATGCGGATGGCGTACTCGGTCGGCCTGACTTCTTTCGGTAATTTTCCGGGCGTGCTGGCGAAATCGAACTTGGATTCGGCGCGCACACTGGCGAGGGCAAAGAGGAAAAGGACGGAAACAAGAAGACGCATGCGGGCTTCTTTATTGGACGACGAGCAGAAGCAATAACTGCCCGGCCCCAATCTGCGGGCCCTTCACGACCAGCGGACTGCTCGCACTCAGGGTGGCGTCGGTCTGGAGGAGCAACTGGCGATCCTGATACAACTGCAGATTTACCCGGTAACCATCGCTCGTGACGCCGCGCGGATCGACCCGGAGCGAGAAATGTTTGCTCACCGCCGTCCAACTCGATTCGCCCTTTTGCAGAGCGTGGCGCGACTGCGCGATGACTTCGAATTGATTATAACCAAAGGTGCGGCGCAAGGTGCCGTCGAGCGGCCTCACTTCCACCGGCGCCGGCTGTGGCCGGGGAGCGTTCGTGGCCACGACCAGGCCGCTCCAAACTTTCTTCCCCGCCTTCCGTGGCTGGCCGCCACCCCGGCGCGGCTTGCCGGCATCGGCCGGCAGGACGCTCGCGCTCACCAAAGCGAGCGTGAGCAGTGCGACGAATAAAGTCCGGCCCATGAGTTACTTGGCCGCGTAATCGGCCGGGAGTGATTTGAGGCCATCCACCCAGAGGACGGTGACCCGGTCCTGTTTCGTTTGGAAAATCGAGACTGTCGCGTAAGGACTCACTTTCGGATCCACCTGCGCGTTCAAAATCTGGGTCAAATATTGTGACTGATCCGGCTGCGGTTGCTGACGCAGGACGAAAAAGGTGCAGACCGCAAATGCCGCCAGCGAAGCCGAGCCCGTCCAGAGCAAACGCCGAATGGTCCACCAGCTTCGGATGGCCCCTCCGGCGGCGCCGACCGGCGCGCGCTGCTTCGTCTCCGCCGCCATCCGTTCGCGTAATTGATGATGGAAGAATTCCTCGTTCCCCATCGCGCGGGGCTGCAATTGTTCCTTCAAAAGCGCGCCCAGCTTTTGGGCCTGGTTCTTCTCCAGCTCGGCCGCGGCGCGGTTCTCGAGCGAGGCTTCAAACTCCGCGCGTTCCGCGTCGTTCAGCTCGTCATCAACCCAGGCGGTCCACTTTTCTTCAAACGTTTTCATAAACATCCCGCAACAAATTCTGCAGCTTTTTGCGCGCATAAAACAGGCGCGACATCACCGTGCCGATCGAGCAGCCTAACGACTCCGCGATTTCATGGTACTGCATCTCTTCGATTTCCTTCATTAAAATAACCGCCCGGTGTTCAGGCGAGAGCTGGGCGATGGCGGCATCGATCCGGCCGCGGATTTCCTTGTGCTCCATCCGCTCGTGGGGCAGGGCGTCGGCGTGCGGCACGGTGCGCGAAGCCGGGTCGATCTCCTTTAACTGGATCTCGTCGTTGAACTCCGCGCCTCCGCCTTTGACCTGCTTCTTGCGCAGGGCATCGATCGTCACGTTCATCACGATGCGGTAGAGCCAGGTGTAAAACGACGACTGCCCCCGGAAGCGCGCGATCGATTTCCACGCCTTGAGGAAGCTGTCCTGGGCAAGATCCCAGGCATCCTGCTCGTTATGCACCATGTTGTAAATCATGCCAAAAACTCGGGTGCGGAAACGGCCGACGAGCTGATCGAAGGCCTCGGTGTCACCCGCCTGGGCTTGCCGCACCAGGTCGAGTTCCGGGACATCGGCTTCTGCCGCAGTCGCTTCCGTGTCCATATTTGGACGGGCGCGGCCCGGATTCATTCAATCGCTAAAGGCTGCCGTAGCGCCGCAGCCATTCCCCGCGGAATTCTCCCATGAGCAGGATAATCCCGTCGCGGACCTGGAAGAGCCGCTGTTGCAGGGCGGCGTGCTGCGTGCGGGAAAGCATTTTCTCGGCATTCAGCTGCGCGGCACCGTCCATCGCGACGGTGATCGCTTTGAGCGAGCGTTTCAGGTAGGCGATCGTCATCCCCAGTTCCTCCGCCTCCTCGTCGCTCAGGGCTGCCGCCAGCTTTGCGCTCGCCAGGGCGGTGTGAGTGGCCAGCTTGACCGCAGCCGGCTCGTTTTGCAGGGCGGGCGTGCCTTCAAAGAGGCGATCGAGCCAGATCGTCAGGGAAAAAGCCGCCCGATAGAGAACGTGCTGCTCGAAACTCTCGGCGCAGTCATTAATCAAGTCGCTGGGCGAGATCTCCTCCGACTCTTCTTCGTCGAAGGAAAGATCGGGATCGTCATTCCATGCTTCGGCGCTGCCCTCGGTCTGATGACACCAACCCATCTCGCGCGCGACGATTTCGTCGCGCTGCGGGTCGTCGATGTATTTTTCGAGCAGCTCCATGTATTTCTCCGTCTTCTGATCCTGCTGCTGGAGAAACCGTTCCCACTCGTATTCATCCCAAGCGCGGTCTGAGTCGTGCCCGGCCATACTGTCATGTAGGCCAGCTTGACAGGCAGCGCAAAAAAGTTTTGCGCATCGCAACCGCAGATAACGCCAATCTCAGGCGATAGCCGGAGTCGGGAGTGGCGAAACACTCGGACGCGGCTCTTCTTCGGCACCGACCGAGAGCATCTTCAACAAATCTATCTCGCTCGTGATCAACGAAAGAATGACTGAGCGCTCGACTTGGAAAGCGCGTTCCTGCCTTAAAGGGCGCCGCTTTCCACGAGGTCAATCCGAAACGGCCGAATCGGTGGGAGAAGGGAGGACGCCCGCAACTGCTTTTTAGACACCCGGACTGAGCCACAGGACAAGGCTCTTCGGGGTAGAGTCTTCGCTTTCCGTTAGGCGGGTTGGCTTTCCGCGCGCTTGGTTTGCAAACGCAACTGGCCGCAGGCCGCGGCGATGTCGTGGCCTTTTTCACGGCGCAGGGTGGCGACCGCGCCGTGCTCGCGCAGGATGTGGAGGAAGGTTTCCTGCCGGTTGCGCGAGGGACGCGACCACTCCAGGCCTTCGACCGTGTTGTAGG
>JALYQE010000112.1 GCA_030855965.1 Verrucomicrobiota bacterium
GGCCGGTCCGGCCAAATCCGGTCATCACTTCGTCCACGATGAGCAGCGTCCCGGCGTTGTCGCACCATTCTCGCAGCTTTTGCAGCGTCCCTGCCGGCCATATTTTCATTCCCGCCGCGCCTTGGACGATCGGCTCGATCACGACGGCCGCAATATCTTGCGGGTCCCCCGCTTCGAAAAGGTCCTCCACCCTTGCCACGCGGAGGACCGGAAACCGGAAACCGTCAATCTCCCCACCAAACATTGCCGCCGCTCCCAGGCTGGCGGCCCCGGCCGTGTCTCCATGGTAGGCATCACGGAACGAAATAAACGTCCTGCGCGCCGAGCCTTTCAGCTTCCAATACTGGCTGACAATCCGGAGCGCTGCTTCCATTCCGGTCGAACCGTCATCGGAGTAAAAGACGCGGCCGAATTTACCCCCGGGAACGAGTTCCACGATTTCCCGCGCCAGTTGAATGGCCGACGGGTTGGTCGTGCCGAGAAAGGAAGTGTGCGCCACGCGCTCAAGCTGCCCGCGGATGGCGGCGTTGATCCGTGGATGATTGTGGCCGTGGACATTCGTCCAGATCGACGAGTTGCCGTCGATATATTCGCGCCCTCGGCTGTCGCGCACGATGGCGCCTTCGCCGCCCACGAGCACGATCGGTTCGTGACCGGGCGCGCACCACTCGCCCATCGAGGTAAATGGATGCCAGAGATAGCGCTTGTCGTCGGCGACCAGCTGTCCGGTGTCCCAGCTATCCATCGCGAGTCTGGTCGCGCAGCATCTTCTCGACGTCCGCGAAATCCTCGGCCGACGCGCGCCGGCGCTGGTATTTGCGGAAAATGATGTCACGCAGCTCGCGGAGGTCATCGATCAGCGGGACGTCGTAATAGGTCCACTTCTCGTCCTCGCGAAATTTTGCCTGGAACTTCCAGTTCCCGCCAAACTTGGTCACGCGCACCTCGCGTTTCCGTCCGTCCTCATCCCGCGAGGTCCATATGTGTTGACTGCGCATAGCGTCGGCTCCTTACATTAGCATTCTTGAAAGACGCGGCCAGACTCCTCCTTTATCTCTTCGGCGTCATCTTTCTCGGGGCACTGCTGGCTCCCCCGCTCTTCTGGCTCGGCCAGTTTGTCATCGATCACGGTTTCCTGCCGAGCCTGGCGAAATTTGAGTTCGAAACCTATTTCCATCGCGCCCTTCTCATCGCCGCGCTCGCCCTGCTCTGGCCGCTCTTCCGGGCCTTGCGGGTGCGAAGCTGGCGCGACCTGGCCCTGGAAAAAAATTCCCGCCGCTCGGCCGACTACGGGGTGGGCTTTGCGATTGCCGCCATTCCCCTGCTCTGCTGCGGCGCGGTCATCATCGCGCTGCAAATCTATTCCCTGCGCAAAGGATTCCTCTGGCACAAAATGCCGGACGTGATCTTCGCCGCCGGCGTCGTGCCGATCCTGGAGGAGCTGCTTTTTCGCGGTTTCATCCTCGGCGTTTTGCTGCGCAGCTTTTCGCGGCTCAGCGCGCTCCTTCTCACTTCCGGTCTTTTTTCCATTGTCCATTTCCTGAAGGCACCCGCGGAAACCACGCCTAACGATGCCGTGCGCTGGTTCTCTGGGTTTGACTCGATCGCGCATTCCTTCGGCCAGTTCAGCGACCCGATGATGCTCGCGGCAGGATTCCTGACTTTGTTCGTGATCGGCTGCATCCTGGCCGACGCGCGCCTTCAGACCGCCTCGCTTTGGCTCCCGATCGGGCTGCACGCCGGCTGGATTTTTGCCAACGGCACTTTCAGCAAGGCGGCGCATCGCGAGGAGCTCGTCCTGCCCTGGCTGGGGAAAAACTTGCTCGTCGGAATTGTGCCTCTTATTCTCGCGCTCATCAGTTGGGCGCTCATGCGCCTCTGGGTGAAACATGCTGACGTTCGCGCTTCGCAATCCGTTTCTCGGACTCGTTAGTCTCATCTATCCGCCTTTCTGCGCGGTTTGCGCGCGGTCGATCGAGGCCCCGGAGCATCTCTGTGCCAGCTGTGCCGAGAGGGCGCCGCGGATCCGCCCGCCTTTCTGCGCGAAATGTTCGCAGCCGTTCTCCGGTGACATCACGGGATCTTTTACCTGCGCGAATTGCGCCGATCGCGTTTTGCATTTTGACGCGGCGATCTCGGCCTACCGCAGCCGGTCCGTCGTCCGCGAAGTGATTCACAATTTCAAATACAACCGGCAGATCCATCTCCGCCACCAGCTCGGCCGCTGGCTGACGGAAGCGCTGGAGGATCCGCGCCTGGCCGGCCGCCGGATCGATCTCATCGTGCCGGTCCCGTTGCATCCGGCCCGGCAACGCGAGCGCGGCTTTAACCAGGCGGAGTTGCTGGCGCGCGCGCTCCATCGCCACAGTGGCCTGCCGCTGGGCGACGTCTTGCAACGGACGCGCTACACCACGACCCAGACCCAATTTGACCGGAGCGAGCGGATGGAAAATCTTCGCGGGGCCTTTCGTTTACGCCGTGGCAGCAACGTGCAAGATTTGCGGATGTTGTTAGTCGACGATGTCCTGACCACGGGTTCGACCCTGAGTGAATGCGCCTCAGTTTTACGCAAGGCTGGCGCCCTCTCGGTCCACGCGGCAACCGTTGCCCGCGGCTAAACCATGGCCATTTTTAAAAAACCAGCTCTCCGCACCGACAACCGCAAGAAACGCGAGATGCCACAGGGCCTCTGGCAAAAGTGCCCCGGCTGCGGCGAAGTCGTACACGAAATCGAACTCGCGGAGAACGACCGCGTCTGTCCGCGCTGCGAATATCACTTCACCATGTCGGCCAAGGAGCGCATCGCCAATCTTTGCGACCCGGACAGCTTCGTCGAGGTCGACAAGCAGCTCACCTCGATCGACACGCTCAAGTTTCAGGGCATGGCGAGCTACAAGGATCGGCTCCGCAAATATCAGGACAGCACCGGCCTGGTCGACGCCGTCGTCAGCGGCCACGCCCTCATCGAAGGCTACAAAGTCGCGATCGCGGTGATGGATTTCAGTTTCCTCGCCGCCACCATGGGCTCGGTCGCGGGCGAGCGCATCACCCGCGTGATCGAGTATGGAACGGCGCAGCGCTGCGGCGTCATCATCGTTTCCGCTTCCGGCGGCGCGCGCATGTATGAAGGCATGCTCAGCCTCATGCAGATGGCCAAAACGAGCGGCGCCCTTGCCCTGCACGCCTGCCAGAATCTGCCTTTTATCTCCGTTCTGACCAATCCGACCACCGCCGGCGTCATGGCCAGCTTCGCGTCGTTAGGCGATATCATCATCGCGGAACCGAGGGCGATGGTTGGTTTCGCCGGCCCGCGCGTGATCAAGGAAACGACGCACCAGGATTTGCCGGAGCGTTTTCAGACGGCGGAGTTTCTCGAGGAACACGGGCTGATCGATCTCATCGTGCATCGCAAGGCAATGCGCGCGCAGCTCGCCCAGCTCCTCGCCTGCTTCTCCGCCACACATTGAAAGTAACCGAGGCTCCGGGGCCGCGAACTTCATACCAGGAAGCGCTCGCCTGGCTTTTCGGCACCCAGCGATTCGGGATCAAGCTCGGCCTCGAAAACACGGAGCGCCTCCTGGCCGCGCTCGATCTTCCTGGGCCGGACGAGCGCATCATTCACGTCGCGGGGACGAACGGGAAAGGCTCGGTCTGCGCGCTGCTCGATTCCGTCTGCCGCGCGGCGGGCTATCGCACCGCACTTTTTACCTCGCCCCATCTCGTCACCTTTCGGGAACGAATCCAGGTCAACGGCGAAATGATTTCCGAAGAATCCGTCACCCGCGGCCTAACGAGAATTCGCGAGCTGGTCGCGGCCTGGGATCCGCACCCGACCTTTTTCGAAATCACCACCGCGCTCGCGCTCGATCATTTTCGCGAGCTGAAAGCGGAGATCGTGATTCTCGAAACCGGGATGGGCGGAAGACTCGACGCGACCAACGCCGTCCAACCGGTTGTCTCCGTCATCACCCCGATCGACTTCGATCACCAGAAATGGCTCGGCGCGAGCCTGACCGAGATCGCCCGCGAAAAGGCCGGCATCATCAAACCGGGTGTGCCGGTGGTGTCGGCCCTCCAGCCACCGGAGGCCGAGGCGGTCATCCGCGAGCGCGCGGCCGAAGTGGGCGGCCCGCTCGATTTCGTTAGGCAACCTTTACAGCGGCTGCCCGTCGCGCTCGGGGGAACGCACCAGAAACAAAATGCCGGGCTGGCGCTTTCCGCCCTGCACACGGCTGAGATCGCGGTGAAGGAGGAGGCGATCGCGCGCGGTCTCGCCACTGTCGTCTGGCCGGCGCGCTTCCAGCGCTGGGACGAGCGCACGATCATCGACGGCGCGCACAACCCGGCCGGGGCGCGCATTTTAGCCCAGACCTGGCAGGAACATTTCGGCGAGCAGCAGGCGACCGTGATCCTCGCCGTCCTCGAGGAAAAAGACGTGACCGGAATCTGCCGCGCCCTCGCGCCCATCGCGCGCCGCTGGCTGCTCCCCGCCATTCGCAGCGCGCGCGCGCTGCGGCCCGAGGAGTTGCGCCTAACGATTCAAGAGCAGGTCCCCGCGGCGCCGGCCGCGATGTTTAATTCCTTCGCCGAAGCGTGGCCGGAGGCGCAGCAGGATGCGGCCCCGATCCTGATCACAGGCTCGCTGCATTTCGCGGGCGAGGCGCTGGCCTTCCTCAGCGGCCAGCCCGCGGCCTACGAAGAATGCATGCAGTGAGCACCGCCGGATGCGAGCGCCGCTTGCCTAACAAAACGAAATTCTGTTCGAGGCCGCCGGTTCGCTTTGGCTTGCCCAAAGCGGCGCGGGAGTGAATCGTCGGACGATGAGATTCCTGCTCGGTCGCCTGCCATTTATTGTGAGCGTTTTCTGGCTCGGCACCGGTATCACGCTCGCGGCGGAAGACGCCAGCAGGGTGGAATTCCAGGGCACGGTTTCGTCGGTTGAACCGGAAGAGAAGACCATCACCGTGCGGACCCGGCAGAAGGACTTCGTTTTCCAGATCGACCCGCAGCGCTGCAGGATCGTGAAAGACGGCCGTTCTCCGGATCTTCCGGACGCCCAACGTCCGGCCTTGAGCAGCGCGGAGGTGGGCGATTCCGTCGTCGGCCACTTCGTGGTGGAACGCGAGAAGCCGATCGTAACCCGCCTTTACCTCACGACCAAGCCCGAGACCGGCGTGCGGGTGCAGGAAAAGCCTGGCTTCATCGTTAGTCCTTATCGTTCTGCAAGCTCGCCCGGCCCGGCCGCGGCTGGGAACGGTGCGATCGACGTGCGCGGTTATCGCCGCGGCTCGATGCTGGTGGACGAGGAGAGCGGCAGGATTTTTCTTGTGCCGTGACCATCGTCGGTCAAGGGCGCTTTCTTCCGCAGGTGCGGATGCGTGAAGGCGGCCCCGGCGAGAATCAGAACGACAGCGGTCGCGCCGCAGAGCATCGTCATCCGCGGCGCGGGACGATAAATGAAATCGAAAAGCGGCCACGCGGTTCCCAGAAGCAGACTCAGGAGGAGAGCAGTCGCGGTGAGCGAGATCGCGTTCAGTTCCACGTTGACGAAGAAAAAATACGCCAGCGGGGCGAGCAGAACGATGACGGGCAGGCCCACGAGCAATCCGTAGAGCGCTTTTCGGCCAGGCTCATCCGTCCGCAAGCCGAGGAGGAGGCCCCCCGCCCCGAGGAGCGCTGGCCATTGCAAAAAATAGCTCGCACCTGGCCGGATGAAGAGAACACTCGCCGCCAGGATCGCGGTGACAACAACGACTCCGCCGGTCAGGTCCCGGGCTCCTAATTTCGCGCTCAGCGTTACCATCATCCAGTATCCGACGAGCGCCCCGAACGCTGTCAGTCCGGCGAAAAGAAGCTGGTTGCTCACGGTGTCGCCGGGCACAAACGATTCGCCGATCAAGAACCAGACCGCCGACCAGACCGCCAACATGCCGGCGCTAATGGAAAGGATGAGAACAAAAAACACGCCGAGACTGGCGAAGCTCCACTTCAGCAAGCCGCCGCGCCGCCCGGCGACAAACGCCAGCAGCAGCAGGACGAAAGTCGTTGCCGTCAAAATCCAGCCCACCCACACCGGATAGAACATGAGGCGCCAGCCAAGCCAGTTGAAATAAATGCTATCCGGCTTCTTCACGATCGGCTTCGCTAGGTTGCCGAAATGGCGGGTTAACCCAAGCGTGTTCACGCCCATGTGCTGGACACTGCGCGGGTCGAGATTTTCCGGGGTATCGAGGGCGGAGTGATAATTTTGGACCGTCTCGGTGAAGGCGAAATTGAAAGCCGCGACCCCGGTGATCTTCAATTCCGACAGGTCGGTGTCGTTAGGCAAAGACTTGTAGACCGTGTACATGAGCGAGGAGGCCACCGGATAGGGCGCGGCGCGGGCAAACTCGGGAATGAGCCAGCCGTTTCTGTCGCTTGTCTCGAACATCAACGCCGGCCCGGAGCTTCCCCGCGCTTCCAGATTCACCACCACGCCGACCCAACTCGCGAGGTCCTTATGATCCGCCGCGAAACCGGCCGCACCGACCAGGCCAGCTTCTTCGCCATCGGTCAGGAGGATGATGAGATCGTTGCGCAGCGGCGGCCCGGCGCGCACGGCGCGGACCACCTCGAGAATCGCACTGACACCCGCGCCGTCGTCGGCCGCGCCCGGACCTTCCGCAACGGAATCGAAATGCGCCATCAGCATGACGGCGCGGCGATTATCGGTGCCGCGCAAGGTCGCAACAATGTTGTCTACCCCGCCTGCCTTCACCAGACCTGAGCGTGTGACCATGCGGCTTGTTCGTTCGACCCGCACCTCCAGGCCGAGATCGCGCAGCGCCGCGATCAAATAGGCGCGGATCTGGGCGTTCGCTTCCGACCCGAAGGGATGCGGGCGGCTGGCGATATGCGGCAGATGCGACCCGGCCCGCGCCGCCGAGAATTGCACCGGCGGTGCAGCCAAACCGAGCGCGGCGGGCGGACGTGTCCCGTAAATTCCGAGAGCCATTCCCAGGCCGAGGACTAACCACAGCACAACGCGGAGGACTCGGTCTG
>JALYQE010000113.1 GCA_030855965.1 Verrucomicrobiota bacterium
CCGCGGCGATGTCTGCGCCTTCGCCGAATTTGCCGAGCGGAATCCGGGGCAGAATCGCTTCCTTGATCTGGTCGGAAAGGACATCGGTCATGTCGGTCACGATAAAACCGGGGGCGACGGCGTTGACCGTGATCCCGCGGCTGGCCAGCTCGCGGGCGAGCGTTTTCGTCAGGCCGATGAGGCCGGCTTTGCTCGCGGCGTAGTTGGCTTGCCCGGCGTTGCCGGTGAGGCCGGCGATGGAGCTGATGTTGATAATGCGACCACTGCGCTGCTTGATCATGGAACGCATGACCGCCTGGGTGAGACTAAAGGCGCCTTTCAGGTTCGTATCCATGACCGTGTCCCAGTCTTCCATTGACATCCGCATGCTGAGGCCGTCGCGCGTGACTCCGGCGTTGTTCACCAAAATATCGACCCGCCCGAAGTCCTGCAGGATTTTCGCGCTCGTTTCCTGGACCGCGGCGTGGTCGGCGACATCAACGGCATAGGCCTTCGCCGCCTCCGCGCGGCCGGCGTTGATTTCATCGGCGGTGCGTTGCGCGGTTTCGCTCCGGCTGACGGCGGCAATGCGCGCGCCTTCGTTAGCCAAACGAACGGCAATAGCGTGGCCAATTCCCCGCCCCGCACCCGTCACGATCGCGACCTGATTCTCAAATCTCATGAATGAATCTTAACCGCAGAGATCGCAGAGGACGCAGAGGAAAACAAAATTATTTCCTCCTCCGCCCTCCCTGCGTCATTGACGTAAGTCGGTAGTGACCTTGATACCATCCGGCCTGGAGGGAAGCGCTTTGTCGCTTCCGCGGGATGGGGCATCGCTTTGACCTGCCGCACTGTCCACCTCCGCGGCACCGACTAAGCAGTGCCCTCCAGAGTCATCTGCGGTTAAACAAACCTTGAATGAACTACGGCTTGGCCGTGTTCTTCACGATCTTGCCGTCTTTCATGACAAAGAAAACCCGCTCCGTCGCGGTGATATCGGCCGTCGGATCGCCCGGCATCGCGATCACGTCGGCCAGCTTGCCCTTTTCCAGTGTGCCGAGTTTGTCCGCGACGCCGAAGAGCTCCGCGTCGACCGACGTCGCACTCAGCAAAGCGTCGATCGGTTTCATTCCGAGGCTGGTCATGAGCGCAAATTCCTTCGCATTCTGACCGTGCGGAAAGACGGAAGCATCCGTCCCGAAGGCAATTTTCACCCCGATCTTCACCGCGTTGCGAAACATCTCGGAACGCGCGTCCGCCGCCGCCTTGGCCTTGGCCTGAATCGCGGGTGGGTACTGGTCGATCTTGCCCATGATCCACTCCGTCGCCATCAAGGTGGCCGAGAGATAAGTCCCCTTTTGTTTCATCAAAGTCAGCGTCGCCGGCTTAAGGAAAGAGCCGTGCTCGATCGAGTCGACGCCGGCATTGATCGCTTCCTTGGCCGCTTCGTCGCCGTGACAATGGACCGCGACTTTCTTTCGCAGGCGATGCGTCTCGTCGACCAGCGCCGCCATTTCTTCCGGCGTGAATTGCGGCACGTCCACCTCGTCGGCTAACGAAAGCACGCCGCCCGAGACCGAGGCCTTGATCACATCGGCGCCGTTCTTGACCTCGAAGCGAACCGCCTTGCGGATGGAGTCCGGCCCATCGGCAATCCCCGCCCGCTCGTCCGGTTCCGCCCCGAAGATCATATCGCGGAAACCGTTGGTGCCATCGAAATGGCTCCCCGTGGCGCCGATGCCGTGCGTCGCGACGAGCATGCGCGGCCCCGGGAGGATCCCTTCGCTGATCGCGTTGCGGAGCGAGACGTCGGGGAAATCGTGCGAGTTCGGGAAACCGGCCCCGAGGTCGCGCACGGTGGTGAAGCCGGCCTCGAGCGTGGCGCGCGCGCAGGGAATCATCTCGAGCGCGAGCTGGGAGATGTTTGCGTCCAGCATTTTCAGCCGGAGTTCGTTGTAGTTGCCGGAATAGTCCGAGGTCAGATGGGTGTGCGCGTCCATGAACCCGGGCGAAAGGGTGGCGTCGCCGAGATCAATCACCTGGGCGGTGGGCGGGATGGCGACGTTGCTCCCGGCGGCAGTGATGGTGTTGCCCTCGACAATCACGACACCGTTAGGCAAAAGCGTTTTCGATTTGCCATCGAAAAGCCGGGCGGCCTTGAGCGCGATGACCGCGGGCGGCGCATCGGCCGCCAGCACATTCGTTAGGCCGATTAGTGCGCCGAGAGCGCCGAGGATAAAAAAGCGTTTCATTACGGGATATAGAAATGAAGTCCGCCCAAGGCAAGCGGCCATTCCCCTACGCCGTCGCGGGAACGCTCAGCTCGGTCTGGTAAATCGATCCCGCGGGCGTGAGCCGGCTCGACTTCAATTGAAAGGAATCGATCGGGACGAGTCCGGCATCGAACTCGGCGTGGGCGCGCAGAAACGGCGCGAGCGTCTGCGGCACGACCTCCTCACAACGGGCGAGAGTGAGGTGCGGATGCCACGGGCGCAGATCCGGTTCGATCCCCGCGGCCAGGGCGGCATCGGTGACGCGCTTGTGGAGCTGGAAAAGGTGCGGATGTCCTCGCCCGACGCCGAGCCAGACGATTTTGGGGCGGCCTTTGGCGGGGAAAGCCCCGAGGCCGTGGAGCGGAAGAAAGAAGCGCGTAAAGCGAATCGCGCGCAGCTGCATCTTGAGCTTCTCTTCTGTCTCCGGCGCGACCTGGCCCAGAAAAGCGAGCGTGAGATGCAACTGCGCGGCGCTGACCCAGCGGACGCCGGGCCGCCCGGGATTTAGCCTAACGAGCGCTTCGGCGAGCGAAGCCGGCAACTCCAGACTAACGAAAAGCCGCTGCCCCTGCACCGGATCGCGTCACGCCTCGTCGTTTCGCGCCATCGCGCTGCTGCCGATGCGCCCCAGCCAGCCCGG
>JALYQE010000117.1 GCA_030855965.1 Verrucomicrobiota bacterium
GCGAGATGTTTCGGATCGTTTGTCGCCGGGATGACGCAGGTGACCGCCGAGTGCGAGACGATCCATTTCAAGAGAAACTGCGCCCACGATTTGCAATCGAACTCCGCTGCCCAGGCCGGGACCTTCTTGCCGGCGAGGACTTGGAAGATGCCGCCACCGCCAAAAGGGCGGTTGATCAGGACGGCGATTCGCATTTCGCGGGCGAGGGGCAGGATGCGCTGGGCGGCCGCGCGATCCATCAGCGAGTAATTGATCTGGATGAAGTCGGGCTTGTGTACCCGCATCGCCCGCTCCATTTCGCCGTGGCCTTTGCGCTCGGAATGGGTCAGCCCGGTGTAGCGGATCTTTCCTTTCGCCTTCCAATCGTTGAGTGAGGTCATCTGCCGGTCGACATCGGACAGGTTATGCACCTGGATGAGGTCGATCGTGCGGGTGCGAAAACGCTGGAGCGACTTCTCCATCTGGGCGAAGCCTTGCAGCTTGTCCCGGGTCCAGACCTTGGTCGCGAGGAAGAGCGACTTCGTTAGGCCGGCCTTGTAGGCGAGATCGCCGATCAGGCTTTCGGCGTTGCCGTAGGCGGGCGAGGTGTCGATCACTTTCCCGCCGTGTTGCACGAAGAGGGCGATCATTTCGCCGACGGCTTTGGCCGCGGCCGAGCCGGGGCGAACATCGAAGGTGAGCGCGCTCCCCAGCCCGATCACCGGCAATTTTTCGCCGGTCGCCGGAATCGCGCGCAGAATGCGCGTTGACCCCGCCGCGAAAAGACCGATGGGCAGGAAGGCTCCCGCCCCGTCGCGCCGATCAACTTCGCTGCCTGTCGCCGTGAAAATTGCTTCTGCATCGCCGCATCCTCCCTTTGCAGTATGGGACGAGCGGGGGATCGGCGTCTAGAACGATGCGCCGCGCTGGAGACCGTTCTCCATAACTTTTCGCACCTCGTGATAGTAGAAAGCGTTTCGGTCGAGATTGTCCTGCCGATCGACCAGGAGATAGACAGTGCCGGTATTCTCCATTCCGGCTTCGAGTTCGCCGGACGCCGTTACCGGCTTCACCCACGAGGCGGGCCCGGCAATTTCGAACCCGACACTGCTCGACGTGGATGGCGCGGCTTGTTTCTCCCGCTCTGCCGCCGCTCCCGCGGCGGTGGCCAGGAACAAAACTGCGCCAAGGAAGGGAACAATTTTCACGGCGCATTTCTATTACAACCGGAGGAACAGGCGAGGCTTAAGTTCTGGGTGCGAGCGCAGACGAAAAATTCCCCGGGGGGGAATGAGCCGTTTTCCAGCCGGTTATTGCATTAGAGGGTATGAAGACATTCCATAAATTCCTTGCCGCGCTCGGAGGACTCGCCCTTCTCCCCGGCTCCATCGATGCCGCGCCCGCCGGCCCGGCGTCCAAGCATCGCGACATCACCATCTGGGTATCGAGCCCGACCGGCACCCTGCTCGGCCGCGGTTACGTTAGCACTTACCTGACGAACATCCGCGCCCGCACGATCGCAAAAGAAGATCCGAGCCTGCGTCACGCCATCGTATCGCTGGAAGCCCTCGGGATGACGCCGGTGCGAGGCTTTGGGCTGGTCCCGGCCGCGGTCGCCTGGCAGAGCAGGCTCCCGATGCGCAAAGTCATCCAGCAGCAAGCCGCCACCGGCCTGAGCTATGGCGAACTCCTCCTCGCAAACGTCCTCGCCCAGAAGAGCCGACATGGCTTCGAGCAAGTGGTGGCGCAAAGAGGCCGCACCCGCACCTGGGGTGAACTGGCAAACCAGCTCCAGGTCAGCCCCGACTTCCTTGTCAGCCGGGTCCAGATCGCGTCCCAGCGGATCAAGCTGGTCGAGAGCAGTCTCCGCCGCCGCCCGATGAGCGATGGAGGCACCAGCCTCGCGAGCGCCAATCCCCACACCCAGCGCGCTCATCATCGCTAGCTGGCGCGGTGGCGGGCTCGTGCAGCACGCGATTGTCGCCTCAACCTTGCAGCCAAAAAGCTCGCGGCGCCCCGTCGTTAGGGCGTGCTGACGAAGACGCCGAGGCTGGTCCCGTCGGGCGCAAACTTCAGCACATTGTCGCCAAGCAAATTGGAGACGTAGACATTGCCCGCGCTGTCGAAGGCGATCCCGTAGGCGGTGCTAAAGGCTGAGGGGCAATTTCACAGGAATAACGGGGATCATATCGAAAACCGGGCGCGAGAGCAATCTACCAAGGCGGATAGCAAAGACCGCAAAACGGCGCGCGGCAGAAACACCGGTCGCATCCAGTGAGGCTCTTGATCGTGCTTCGCTTTTCCTTTTAGTAGCAGCCATG
>JALYQE010000124.1 GCA_030855965.1 Verrucomicrobiota bacterium
AGCGCGAGGAAGAGGAGAATTCGGCGCGTCAATTTCCTCATGCGCGCCGTATCACCATCGCGTAAGCAAGACGCGCCGCCGCCACCCGTCAATGAACTCGTTCCCAATTCTCAATGTCCGTGACCTAACGAAAAGCTATCCGACCGGCGCCGGGCCGCTGACGGTTCTGCGCGACGTCAGCTTCAGCCTGGCGCAGGGCTCGACCTGCTCGATTCTGGGCCCCTCCGGCAGCGGTAAGACGACCCTGCTCGGCCTGGCCGCGGGCCTTGATCTGCCGACTTCCGGTTCCGTTTTGCTCAACGGCGTCGCCCTGGCCGAGATCAGCGAGGACGAACGGGCGCGCGTCCGCAACGAGCTGGTCGGTTTTGTTTTTCAAAACTTCCAGCTCATCCCGACCCTGACCGCGCTCGAGAACGTGACCGTGCCGATGGAGCTGCGCGGCGATCGGACGGCGCGCGCGCATGCGCTGGAACTGCTGCGGCGCGTCGGTCTGGCGGAACGGAGCACGCACTACCCGGCCCAGCTTTCCGGCGGCGAACAACAGCGCGTCGCGCTGGCGCGGGCGTTCATCAATCGGCCGAAGATTCTTTTCGCCGACGAACCGACCGGAAATCTCGACGCCGAGACGAGCCAGAAGGTGATCGAGATCATGCTCGAATTGAACCGGACGGCCGGGACCGCGCTCGTTCTCGTGACGCACGATCCCGATGTGGCGCAACTGACGGAGAGAACGATTCGGCTGAGCAGTGGAGCGATGGTCGATGGTTAACGGGCTCCAATTCATCAGCCGGATGGCCTGGCGTGACAGCCGCTCGAGCCGGCGGCGGCTCCTCCTTTTTTCGATTTCGATCTCGTTAGGCGTGGCCGCCCTGATCGCGATTGGGTTGTTCCGCGCCAGTCTCTCGCAGGCGATCGACGAGCAGGCGCGCTCGTTGTTAGGGGCGGACCTCGTGGTGGAGAGCTCGCGGCCGTTCACGCCTGCGCAGGAACAGATGCTCCGCACCCTGGGCGAGACTCAGGCGCGCGAAGTGCGCTTCCGCACGATGGCGCTCTTTCCCAAGGGCGGCGGCACCCGGCTCGTCTATGTGCGCGCCCTCGGCGGAAACTTTCCTTTCTACGGCAGGATGGAGACGACGCCGGCAGCGGCGGCGGAAAGTTTCCGCGCCGGCGGCGCAGCGGTGCCGGAGGAGAGTTTGCTTTTTCAATTTCGCGCCAAGACTGGGGACGCGATCAAGATCGGCGAAGCGACTTTCACGATCGCCGGGGCGCTGATGAAGGTGCCGGGTGAAGCTGCGCCCGCCGCCAGCTTTGCGCCGCGGATTTACATCCCGTTGCAGGACCTCGCGAAAACCAATCTCCTCCAACCGGGGAGCCTGGCGCGCTATCTGAACTTCGTGAAGTTCGCGCCCGGGGTCGACGTCGCGAGCGAAGTGCAGAAGCTGGCGCCGCTGATCGAGAAGGCCGGGCTGGAATACGATACGGTCGCGAAACGAAAAAAGGACCTGGGCGATTCGCTCGATAATCTTTACCGCTTCCTCAACCTCGTCGGTTTCATTTCCCTCCTCCTCGGCGCGGTCGGTGTGGCGAGCGCGATCCAGGCGCATCTCCAGCAAAAAGTGCGGACCGCGGCCATCCTCCGCTGCCTCGGCGCGGCCGGGCGCACAACCGTGGCGGTGTATCTTCTGCAGGCGCTGGCGATGGGATTGGCCGGTGTGCTCACCGGCGCGGCCCTTGGCCTAACGATTCACCGGACGCTGCCCGGGCTGCTGCAAAGCTATATCCCGTTCGCGCTCCCAACGGCGATCGCGTGGGGGCCGGTTTGGGGCGGGATGGCGATCGGTCTCGCGGTCTGTCTCCTCTTCGCTCTCCCGCCGCTGCTGCGCTTCCGGCGCGTTTCGCCGCTCCTCACGCTGCGGGCGGCGGTGGATGAAAGCGCCGCCCCGGGCGGACGCGATTTTGTCAGCTGGCTCGTCTATCTCGTGATCGCGGCCAGCCTGACCGTTTTCGCCATCGCGCAGGCGGACGCCTGGATCGATGGGTTGTTCATCGCGGGCGGGCTGGCGATCGCGGTCGGGGTGCTGGTCGGGATGGCGAAGTTGCTCATTTATTTGGTGCGGAAACTTTTGCCGCAAAGCTGGAGCTTTGTCCTCCGGCAGGGACTGGCCAATCTCTACCGGCCAAACAACCGCACCCTGCTCCTCACCCTCTCGTTAGGCTTGGGAACTTTCCTCCTCCTCACCATTTACCTGACGCGGGACGTGCTCCTGACCCAGTTCAGCTCGATCGACGCCAACAACCAGCCCAACATTTTCCTCTTCGACATTCAGCCGGGGCAAACGCAGGCCGTTGCCGGTCTCGTTAGGCAGGAGCAACTTCCGGTTATCCAGACGGCGCCGATCGTGACCATGCGCCTGGTGGAAGTGAAAGGCCGCAAGTCGTCCGATCTTCTGAAGGACCCGCAGCGCAAGACGCCGGAGTGGCAATTGGAACGGGAGTACCGCTCGACCTATCGCGCCGAGTTGAGCGAGACGGAAAAGATCACGGCCGGGGAATGGATCGGCCGCTTCGATTATCAGCCGGGGGCGACGACGCCGGTTTCAGTGGAGCAGGACATCGCGCGGGATCTTGGCCTAACGATCGGTGACACGCTCGTCTTTGACGTCCAGGGGGTTGAGATCAAGGCGCGGGTGGCGAGCCTGCGTGAGGTGGATTGGAAACGTTTTCAAACCAACTTTTTCATGGTCTTCCCGACTGGGGTTCTGGAAAACGCCCCGACTTTCAATGTCCTCGTCAGTCGCGTGCCGACGCCGGCCGCTTCGGCCCGGCTGCAAAACGCCGTCGTCGCGAAATTTCCCAATGTCTCCGCGCTCGACCTGACCTCGGTCATCCAAACGGTCGACGGCATCCTGACCAAAGTCGCGCTCGTCATCCGGATCATGTCGCTCTTCACCGTCGGCACGGGGTTGATCGTGCTCGGGAGCACGATCTGGAGCGGGCGCTACCAGCGGCTGAAGGAGAGCGTGCTTCTGCGAACGTTAGGCGCGTCGCGCGGGCAAATCTGGAAAATCCTGGGCGCGGAATATTTATTTCTCGGCCTGCTCGCGAGCGCGACCGGCATCGTCCTCGCGCTGGCCGCGAGTTGGGCGTTGGCGGCGTTTATTTTCAAGCTCGCCTATGCCCCGGCGATCCTGCCTGTGCTCCTGACCGCGGTCATCGTCACCGGCCTGACGGTGGCGGTCGGGTTGCTGACGAGCTACGGCCTGGGCTCCGCCCCGCCTTTGGCGGTTTTGCGCGACGAGCTCGATTGACGGAGATCGGCCAGCTCGCTTTTCGTTAGGGGACGCCAGCTGCCGCGCGGCATCTCGCCGAGGCGAAGATGGCCGATGCGGGTGCGGAGGAGGCGTTTCACTTCGTAGCCGATGGCGAAAAACATTCGCCGCACCTGGCGGTTCAGGCCTTGTTGCAGGACGACCCGCAGGCGGGTCGATCCGATCTGGGTCATCCGGGTCAGTCGCGCGCGTTTGCCGTCGAGAAAAACCCCGGCGCTGAGTTTCTCGGCCAGCTTTGGCTCCCAGAGTTTGTCGAGCGTGACTTCGTATTCCTTCTCCACTTTGTAGCGCGGATGAGTCAGGCGCTGCGCGAGGTCGCCGTCGCTGGTGAGGAGAAGGAGGCCCTCGGTCTGGGCGTCGAGCCGGCCGACGTTGAAGAGCCGGGAAAATTTCGGGGGCAACAGATCGTAGATCGTGTCGGTCGCGTTCGGATCGCGCCGGGTGGAAACAAAGCCGGCCGGCTTGTGCAGGATGATGGTGAGCGTTTCCGCACGCCTAACGATGCGGTTGCCGACCTTGACGTGGTCGCTCTCTTCGACCTGGGTGGCGAAGTTCGTGCAGGGCCGGCCGTTGATCGTGACCCGGCCTTCCGCGATCAGCTCGTCGCAATGGCGGCGCGAGCCGAGCCCGGCTGCGGCGAGAAAGCGGTTGAGGCGCACGGGAAGTTGAGAGTCTTTAGTTGAGAGTTGAGAGAAAAGGGCAATTTTTGCTCTCAACCAACAACTCTCAACTCTCAACTACTCCTAGAGATCGGGCTTGGTCTTCGGCAGGCCGAGGACTTTGCTCGAATCTTTCCACTGGCCGCGCTTCTTCAGCAGGTCGACCCGTTCGAACCGTTTCAGGACGTTGCGCTTGGCCGCGATGGTGCTGGCGCCTTTGAGACTGCGATGCTGAGACATAAATATTGCTCCGGGTTGTGCTCCGAAAATGAGCGGGCAAGGTAGCTGGCCTCACGGATTTTTCAAATGGATTACCCTTTCGCATCGCGCGGCCGGTCTAGAACCCCCGGGTGGCGCCTGCTTTCCGGGCTGGCATTGCTCTTGTTTCTGAGCCTCGGACTGGTCTCCTGCCGGGGGGTGGAATGGTTTCTTTTAAAGCGCTCGCTGCACGGTAAATTCAACGACATCAGTTGGATCACGACCGAGCAACTGGCGAATCGCTTGGTGGATAAGGATCGCCTGCCGCCGGTCCTGCTCGATGTGCGGACGCCCGTTGAGTTCGAGGTTAGCCACTTGAAGGGGGCGCGGCAGGTCAATCCGAAGGCGGAGGCACAAAGCGCGGCGAAGGGTCTACCGAAGGATGCGCCGATTGTGACCTATTGTTCGGTCGGGTACCGCTCGGGCGAGATGGCGGAGCGGCTCCGGGCCGCCGGGTATACGCGCGTGCAAAACCTGGAAGGCTCGATTTTCCAATGGGCGAATGAGCGGCGGCCGCTGGTTCGTGGGGAAGGCGAGCGCGTCACCCGGGTGCACCCTCACAGCGCGGTCTGGGGGCGCCTGCTCGGGCCGGAAGTGCGCGCACCGGTTTCGCCCTAACGACGATTGCTGAGGAGGACGGTCGTGCCGCAGATGGTGAGCTCCTGCGTGGGCGTGCCATTTTTTCCGAGAAGGGCGCGCCAATGCGGGAGCCGGCTCTGCTCGACCAGGAGATAAAGCCGGTCGGCCCCGCCCCACGCCTCGGTCACGGTTTTCTCATCGAGAAAAATATCCGGCGTCGGCCCGAGCGCGGTGCCCGGCTCGGTCGCGGGATCCTGATTCACGAGATAGAATTTGCGGCCGAGATAAAAGAGCAGGCTGCTCCCGACGTGGATCGGTCCCTCGTAGATCACCTTGTCGTTAGGCGCGATCTCTTCGTGGATGAATTCCGAGGCGTCGGCGAGGGAAAAGTAGGGCGCCATCCGGGCGACGCCATCCAGCATGCTGAAACCGATCGGGACCATGGCGGCGGCGAGCGCGGTCAGGGCGAGGCGCGGGCGGTAGCGCCAGATAAACCAGAGCGCCATCCCGGAAAAAAGAATCAGCGCCAGCCCGATGACAATAAACATCGAGCGAAAGCCGAGCCAGGTGGAGATGGGGATATCGAGGATCGTGCGCCAGGCGGTGGAACGGGCCGCCGTCGGACCCCAATGGCCATTCGCGTTTTCTAAAAGTTCGGGCAGCCGCCAGGCGATGAACCCGGCCACCAGCCCAAGGGTGAGCACGCCGCAAATCCCGACGAGGCGGGTCCAGCGCGGCATCCGTTCCCAGGCGGTGGCGGCGAAGATCGCGAACCCGCTCCACATGCTCATCGAATAATAATCCTGCCGTTGCCCGAGGAAAAAGAGCGGGAGAAAAACGACCGCCATCCAGCAAAGCGGCAGGGCGGCGGCAAACTCGATCTCGCGCGGACGAAAAACCCGCCTCCAGGCGAGGACCACGCCGGGCAGAATCGCGAACGACCACGGAAACCACCAGGCAAGATGGAGCCCGAGAAAAATTCCCCGCGGGACGTTGTCGTAGCTGTGGCCGGGATCGGTCTCGCCGGCGAGATGGACGAGCCATTCCCGCGCCGTGAAATACCCGATGAAACCGGGATGTCGAAATTCCATCCAGATGTGCCAGGGCGCGGCGATGAGGAGGAAGACCAGGATGCCGTCCCAGCGCAGCAGTTCGCGGAAACGGATTCGCGCTTCCCGGTAAAAGCAGGAAAGCAAAATCAGAATCCCGGCCGGGTAGAGCAGCCCGTGGAGGCTTTTCGTCATGCAGGCGATGGCGGCGCAAATCCAAAAACCGATGAACCAGCCACGCCGGCCCGGCCGCCGTTCGTAGCCGCGGAGCGCGCAATACATCGCGCCCGCGATCAGAGCGCTGAAGAGCGGCTCGGGCATGAGGATGCGGTTGAATATAAAGGTGCCGCCACAGCCGAGATGGATGAGCCCGGCGAGAAAACCGCGCCAGGGACCGCCGAGCCGGTCGCCGATGAGGAAGGTGAGCGCGACTGCGGCCACGGTCGCGAGCGCGAGCGGGAGGCGGGCGGCCGCGGTCGTGAGGCCGAAGGCTTTCAGGGAAACGGCGATCAGCCAGTAAAGCAGCGGCGGTTTTTGCGGCCGCGGGATGCCGTCGTTTGTCGGCGTCAGCCACTCGCCCGACTCCAGCATCTCGCGCGCGGCCCCGGCGTACTGGCCGTCGGTCTCGTTGTAAAGATCGCCCCAGCCGATGGTCGCGACGTGCAGGCAGGCGGTGAGGAGGAGGAGGAAAATGAAAAGCCCGCGACGGACCGGGGGCGGCTCCAGCGCCGGCGGGGTGAGGAAGACCTCGTCAAGTCTGAGAGCGGGGTTGCCGGATGACATTGTTCGTTAGGCTACTCGGATCGAGGGAGTTGTCTGCCGCTGAATTTCTCAGCGGCGAGCCGGGGCTGGCTTCAGCCCGCGATATTTTTCCCACGCTTCCGGGAGACGCAACAGCTTCGCCTCCGGCATTTGGACGAGCGCGAGCATCTGGCGGCTTTCCGCGATGAGCGTTTCGTCCGCGATTCTCCTGATCTCAAACCCGCACCAGAAACGCACCCGTTCCAGCCGGTCGAGCCAGCCGTCGATGCGCAGGCGATCGCCCAGCCGGGCGGCGCGGCGATAATCGATCTCGGTCCGGACGACGACCGGATAGCGCTGGGTCTCGGCCATCTCGACCAGCTTCATCCCCAGCTTTTCGGCGAGAAGGGTGCGGGCGATTTCGATGAATCGCAGGTAGGCGATATTGTGCACGACGCCGCCCACATCGGTGTCGAAAAACATTACCTGCACTTCGGTTTCGATCCGCGGCGCGCTTTCGTTGGACGTTGACGTATCGATTTTTCGGTTAGTCACTGGTCACGCGACGTGCAGGAATTTCGACATTCGGATTCCGAGTTTGCCGTCTCTGCCTAGAGACGGACGAGGTCGAGCAGGAACTGGCACCAAAGATAGATCATCCCGCGCCACGAATACTTGATCTCGCCGCCCGGCGTCTGCATCAGCACGCCGGCTTTGAGGTTATGCGCGATCTGGTCGCGCAGGTCGTTTTCGATTTCCTGCTGGATCTGGTCTTCATCGAGCGAATCGATGACCTGAGTGGTGACAGCGTTGTCGCGCAGGAACGCCTTGTGGCTGTGGTAAAGCTGCCAGAAAGACTGGTCGGGCCGCTGTCGGTTGATGCGGAATTGCGGGGTCAATTTCAACCCGTAGGAGAGCGGATAATTCCAGGTCGTCCAGATCGTGCCATCCTGGGCGCGCGAGGAAATGCGCAGGTAATAAAAGGAGAGATCGTTCTGCTCGTTGAGGCAGATGGTGGCCTGGGCGCGGTCTTCTTCCTTGTAAAAGAGCCGGAAGAATTGCCGGTAATCTTCCCAATCCCAGCCGGCGTCGCTGACGTGAGCGAAGCCCTCGCTCTCGATCTGGCCGGTGATTTCGTCGAGCGTGGGGAAGACTTCTTCGGAAGGCGGGCTTTTGGGGCGGAGCGTTTTCTCGCGCGGAAGCCGGAGGGCGCGGATGCGGGTGAGGATTTCCAGCCAGGGTAAAAAGAGCCAGCTGAGAGCGCTCAGGAGCCCGAGAATCCAGCTTCCGGTGATGTAGTAGATGGCGAGGAAGGAGGCGGTGAGAATGCCGAAGGCGCCTATCTTCTGCGAGATCGAAGACTGGTAGCTGCGCATGGCGACGCTGAGCACAGCGACGCCAAGGGTGATGAAAAGCCCAAAGAACATTTAGGGGATGATAGCGTGCTCGCGCAGAAATTTCTCCAATTGGTCGGTATCGAAATTCGCAAGCACTTCATCCCCCGCGACGAGAGTCGGAACGTAGGTCTGGTCGCTCAGCTCCTTCATTTCCTCGTAGGCGGCGCGATCATCGCCGACATCGATCTCGGTAAATTGATAGCCGCGCTCGGTGAGGTATTCCTTCGCATCGATGCACCAGGAGCACCATTCACGGCTAAAAAGTCGGATTTCTGTCGGCACGGGGGGAATAAACAAATTCCGCGATGGGCGTCAATCTCTCCTTCGTGATCCTGGGTCTTATCGTGCTCGATCCATCTCCAGGCAAAGTGTCGCAGCGGCCGTCTCAGCCGCATCCTCGCCTAACGATCTCGAGCACGATGAGGAGCAGGAGAAAGATGAGGGGTTAGTAGGCGATCTCCCAGGTCCCCTGCGGGTTGCGCACCGCCATTAGCTTGCCGGGGTAGACTAACGAGAGCGCGATCCCGGCGCACATTTGCGTCTCCTCGTCCTTGATCGGCGCGAAGGTTTTTTCATCCAGCCCAAAAAGCGTGCCCGTTTTCTTTGTCACCATCACCTCCGGGCCACCACTCGTCAGGGTGAAATTTAATTCGGCGACCGGCGGCGGCGTTACCCGGATGCCGGCCTTGTAAACGGCTTCGAGGCATTGCGCCTTGCGCACATCGTCGACCTTGAGCGCTTCATTTTCCTCCAGGGCCTGGTAGAGGCCGGCAAAATCCGGCTGAAACCATTCCGCCCGGGTCTTGAGGAGGGCGGCGATTTTCTGTTTGTCCTCCTCGGCCAGCGAAGTGACCGGCGGGTAGTGGTGCCAGGGCAAGTCGGGGGCAAAATCGGCGGTGAACTCGCGCTCAAAAACCACCTTGCCCTTGAGATCTTTGCGATCGTCGACTCCTTCGTCGGCCTGGTTAGTCGAGCGCCCCGCCCCGGGTTCGACTTCCTCCGTCGCCGTGTCCATGACCGAGGCCCAGCGGAATTGGGCGCGATACGGCTTTGCGCCATCGTTAGGGGTGAACTCGATCCGGATCTTGTTCTTCCCTTTCCGCACCACCTGGCCGACGGAGCTCATCGGAATCCAGAGCGCGGCCGAGACCTCGCGCTGCTCGAAGAGTACCGGCAGCTCCTCCTCCCGCACTTCCTGCTCCGCAAAGGGGAGGTTATTGATAAAAATCGTGGCCTTGCCCGGGATGGACTTGACCTTTTCTGCCTTCGCCGGCTCGCCGACGAAAGGGGTGAACTTAAACTCGACGTTGATCACGTCGGCCCGCGCCAGCGGCAGCAGGAGCAGTAACAACAGCGTCCCGGCAATCTTTCGCATCCACTCTTCCTGCCAAGATTATCGCCCGAAAGCGAGCGGAAAGATTGCGCCTGTGCCTAACGATCGCCGGGGCGGGCGCGCTCCTGCCGCACGGCTTCTTCCCGGGCTTCCCGCGCCAGTTCGGCCGCGG
>JALYQE010000139.1 GCA_030855965.1 Verrucomicrobiota bacterium
GTCGTTCCGGTGAACAAATCTTTCCCCCCGGCAAAATTCTCCGGCAACTGGACCGCGGTATCACGCCACGCCTCGCCGACCGGCGGAACGCCGAACCGCAAACTCAGGCGCGGCGCGAGGACGACGACCGAATGACCTTCCCGCTCGCGCGCGAACGCGACGCAGCAATCGGCAAATTCCCCGGTCACATTGAGCGGGACATAACTGCCGTCGCGGAAGAGCTCCGGATTCTCGCGCCGGAAAGTCAACAAACGGTGGGTGAGGAAAAGCTTGATCCGTCCGTCGCGCCAATTGCCTAACAAACCCTCCGGCGTCGCGCCGGCCAGGCCGTCGAGCATTTCCTGGCGTCGCTGGTAATCGACCGGCCGTCGATTATCCGGGTCGACCAGGCTGAAGTCCCAGGTTTCATTCCCCTGATAAATATCCGGCACCCCGGGAGAGGTAAGTTTGAGCAGGACCTGTGAAAGGGAGTTGGTTGCACCCGCGCGGGCGACGTCTTCTACGATCGGGAGGAAACTTTCCAGGAAACGATTGCGCGGCGAGGGGTCGAGGATTTTCTCGATAAAGGTCGCGACCGCGGCGTCCCACTGCTCGTTAGGCTGGACCCAGCTCGTGTTCACCTTTGCCTCCTTCATCGCCTTGGCCATGTATTGCTGGATCCGCGAGAAATAATCGGCCCGCGCCTCGTCGCTCAGTTCGCGGTAAGGCTGGAGCGGCCAGCTCCCGAGCAACGTCTGGTAAAGGAGATACTCCTCGTTCCGGTCCGGCGCCTCGCTCTCCTCCAGCCGCCCCTTCCAGCGACGATTCAGGGTGCGCCAGCGGCCTAACGAACGGCGCCACAACTCCGGCATTTCCGAAATGACCGCCATCCGCGCGCGCACGTCTTCGCTTTTCTTCGTGTCGTGCGTCGAGGTGGAAAGCATGGTCGCGGGCCAGTTCTCCTGGCGCTCGCGATTGTGCCGGTGAAATCCTTCCACGCTCAGTCCGAAGCGCTGCGGTTCGCCGCCGACTTCGTTCAGCGCGGCCAGCCGGTTGTAGATGTAAAAAGCGGTATCCTCCAGCCCCTTGGCCATGATCGGCCCGGTTGTCTGCTGGAATTTCAGCACGAAATGGATGTGCTCTTCGCGGGCTTCGTCGTCGAGGTTTTCCGGGAAACGGAAGAGCAGGATGTCGCGCAGGAAATTGAAGACCGATTCTTCGAGCGCAGGGTTGCGCCGCTTGGCCGCAGCGACCGCGCGCTCGATCACGGCGCGATCGGCTTCGCTCACCGGGCGGCTCGGCGCGAGGTAGGTTCGATAAACCGGAAAACAGGCGATTGTCTCGCGCACCGCAAGGGTCAGGGCATCGAGGGTATAATCGCGGTACCAGCGATTTTTCTCCGAGATCCGGTCGAACATCGCGCCGAGGACATTGACGTCGTTGGCGAGCGAGAGCCGCATGACGAGGCGCTTCTTGGCATAGACGAGATGTCCGAAATGCAGGGTGTGCCCAATGAATTTGTGGAACGCGTTCGTGATCGCGCGCTCGGCCGAGGTGTCGACCAGCACGCCGATGGCGTCGTTCATGAAATCATAGCCAGTCGTGCCGTGAACTGGCCAGTTTTCCGGAAGCTGCTCGTCGCCGCTCAGGATTTTCTCGACCACGAGATAGATGGCGCGCTCCTTCTCGGGCGATGCCGCCTTGAGCTTCGTCGCGACCCGGCGCTGCAGTTTTTCGAAGTATTCGTTAGGGAAATAAAGGCCGTCGGGGTGATCAATCCGCAAACCCGTGACCGCGCCGGTCGCGACCAGCTCGAGAACCAGCCGATGCGCAGCGTCGAAAACCTCCGGCAATTCCATCCGGATGGCGGCCAGGTCGTTGATGTCAAAGAAACGCCGGTAATTGATTTCCTCCGCCGCCACTCGCCAAAAAGCGAGGCGGTACGCCTGGTCGGTCAGGAGCGCGTCGAGGGCGTCGAAGCTGCGCGGATCGCCCGGGGTTCCGTTAATAATCGTCAGGGCTTTCTCAACTGCTTCCTGCACCGCGGGCGCTTCCAGGCAGCGGCGCTCCAATCGGCGCTTGATGATTTCCTTTTCCCGCGCCCGCTCCGCGATGCGTTCCGGGTCCGTCTCGGTGCGGCGGGGCAGATATTCGAGCGCGGTCAGGATGCTCTGCAATTCCGCGTAGAAATCTTCCCCTTTGTGCGCGCCCAACTGCCCGAGTGCGATCTCGAGAATGTGCCGGTAGGTTCCAGGCGCGATCGGAAATTCATGGTCGAAGTAGCGCAGGTAAAAGCGGCCGCCGTCGTAGTGGACTTTCAGTTCGCCCCGCTCCAGGACCCGTCCGTATTGGTCGCCCAGGATCGGGATCAGGACCTTGTCGCGCAGGTCCGACTTGAGCGGGTGCCAGTCGATATCGAAATAGGGCGCGAACTCCGAGCTCGGGCCGTTCTCCAAAACATCCGCCCACCACGCGTTCGTCGGTTCGCCGATGCCCATGTGGTTCGGCACGAAATCGAGCACCTGACCCATTTGGCGTTCCCGTAATTCGGCGACCCAGGCGTCGTATTCCGGGCGCGTGCCGATCGCGGCATTGAGCTTGTTGTGATCGGTGATGTCGTAGCCGTGCAGGCTCTCCGCCCGCGCCTGGAAGTAAGGCGATGCATAACAATCGCTGATCCCGAGCGCGTGCAGGTAGGGAATGATTTCACGCGCCTGCGCGAAGGTGAATTCCCGGTTGAACTGGAGCCGGTATGTGGAGCTGGGAATACGAGGCTGCGGGTTGCTCACAGGAGGGGGAATTTAGACAGGATTTACGGGATGAACAGGAGTGGGCAGTCTGAAACGCCCGTACCTCCAAGCCCCTACATCTTTTCCGGCACCTGGATTCCGAGCAGATTCAAACCCTGCCGCAAAACGCGCGCGGTCAGCTCGGAAAGAGCGAGCCGGCTGGCGCGAATCGGCGGATCGGCTTTCAAAACGGGGCACGCCTCGTAGAAGGAGTGAAAGGAATTGGCCAGCTCGAAGAGATAATTCGCGAGCAGGTTCGGCCGGAAGTCGTTCAGGACCTGCGGGACGGTCTCGGCAAACTGCGCCAGGCGCTTGGCCAGATTGAGTTCCGCCGGTTCGGTCAGGACCAATTCGTTAGGCGCGACAAACTCTTCTCCCGCTTTGCGGAAGATCGAGCGAATCCGGACATAGGCGTTTTGCAAATAAGGCGCCGTGTTTCCCTGGAAGGAAAGCATCCGATCCCAGGAGAATATGTAGTCGGTCATCCGATACTGCGAGAGATCGGCGTATTTCACCGCCGCGATCCCGATCGTCTTCGCGATCTCCTTCTTTTCGGCGTCCGGCAGCTCCGGATTTTTCTCATCGACGATCTTTTGCGCGCGGACGATCGCCTCGTCGAGCACATCGCGCAGCGGCACGTTTTCGCCGGAACGCGTCTTCATCAGTTTGCGGTCGTCGCCGAGGATGCTGCCGTGGGTGATGTGACGGAAATCGGTCGTAAACCCTTCGCGCCGCGCGATCTCAAAGATCTGCTTGAAGTGCAGCTGCTGCGGCGCGCCGGTCTCGATCCAGACGGTGTCGGCCTCGAGATCGCGCACCCGGTAATCGATCGTCGCGATGTCGGTCGTGGCGTAATTGAAGCCGCCGTCGCTTTTCCGAATGATGCAGGGCCGTTCCGCCAGCTCCGCGATGTCGCGGAAAAAAACGCAGACCGCTCCCTGACTCACTTCCGCGAGACCGGATTGCAATAGGCGGTCGACTACCGCCGAGAGCCGATCGTTGTAGAAACTTTCGCCGCGCTGGAGGTCGTAGTGGATGTCGAGGAGATCGTAGGCTCCCTCGAATTCCTTCATCGAGAGCGCGACGCACTCGTTCCAGATGCGGACATTTTCCTCGTCGCCGGCCTGCAGCCTAACGAGTTCGGCGCGGCAGGAATCGCGCACCGCTTCATCGTTCTGGCCCAGCTCGTTGGCCGTTTTGTAAATCCGGACCAGCTCCGCGATCGGGTCGCGCGCGAGGGCCTCGCGATCGAGGAGGTTTTTCCAGCCATAGATTACCATCCCAAACTGCGTGCCCCAGTCGCCGATGTGGTTGTCGCGAATCACGTCGTGCCCGAGAAATTTCGCGATCCGGGCGAGGGCGTCGCCAATCGCAAGGCTGCGGATGTGGCCAACATGCATCGGCTTGGCCACGTTCGGCGAGCCAAAATCGATCACGATCCGCTGCCGCTTTTCGGCCAGCGCGACCCCGAGCCGGTCGTCCTGTAAAAGCTGCGCCACGTGGGCCGAGATCGCCTGCGGCTTGAGCGTGAAATTGATGAACCCCGGGCCGGCGATCGTCGGCGTCTCCGCCAATTCACCGGGCGCGAGATGCTCGATGATCTTTTGCGCCAGTTGCCGTGGATTTTCGCCGCGCTGTTTGGCCAGGATGAGGGCGGCATTGGTCTGGTAATCGCCGAAACGCGCGTCGGTCGCGGGCGTGACTTCACCCGCAAGCGCAAGCCCGGCCGCGGCGAGGGCGCGCTCCAGTTCCCGGCTTAGAAGTGACTGAAATGTTTCCATGACAACGATCGAACGTTAGGCCGCGAACCCGCACCCGCCTCGCGAGGAGAGCCGGCTCCCTATTTGGTCGCGCGCTCTTCGAAGACGGCCAGGATTTCTGCGTTCGTCCCGGCGGCGGCGAGCTTTTCGCGCACCGAGCGATCGTTCAAGAACTTCGCGATCGAGGCCAGGGTGCGGAGGTGGGTTTGAAACTGGTTCTTCGGCACAATGAAGAGGACGACAAATTTTACCGGCGCATTATCGAGGGCGTCGAATTCGATCCCCGTCGACGAACGCCCGAAGGCCGCCACCACCTCGCTCACCGCCTCGGAGGAAGCGTGCGGAATCGCGATCCCGAAACCGATCCCGGTGCTCATCGTTTCCTCTCGCTGTTTGAGGGCGGCGAGGATGCCGTCCTGGCTCGCAGCTTCGATTTTTCCCTGGGCGACGAGGAGATCGATCAGCTCGACGATGGCGGGCCAACGCTCGGTCGCCTGCATCTCGGGAATGATCTGCTCGGAGGATAAAAGGCTGGCCAAAGACATGCGGAGTGCTCCGAGTGGAGCGGAAGCTTAGCGTCCGCGGTTCGGATGACAAGCCGGGAAATACATGGTCCTACCGCTCCTCTTTCAAACGGTAGCTGAGCTGGCGCGAGAGGAGCCAGCGCACTCCAAACATGTCGACCGTGGCTCGGACGGCGCGATTGCCGAGGCCGTATTTGCTCAGCCCAAATTGCCGCGGGCGATGATTGACCGGGACCTCGACCAAGCGATAGCCGGCGCCTTTGACGAGCGCGGGAATGAACCGGTGCATGCCCTTGAACGGCACGAGGGTGCGGACGCATTCCCGCCGCATCGCCTTGAGCGTGCAGCCGGTGTCGCGCACGCCGTCCTTGGTGAAACGGCTCCGGACAAAATTGGCGATCCGGCTCGTTAGGCGTTTGACCAGGGTGTCCTTGCGCTGCGCGCGGTAACCGCAGACCAAATCGGCCCCGCGCTCGATCTCGGCCAGGAGGCGGGGAATATCGGCCGGATCGTTTTGCAGGTCGCCATCGATCAGGACCACGGTCGCGCCGCGGGCGGCGTTGGTGCCGGCATACATGGCCGCGCTTTGCCCGGCATTCCTCTCGAAACGCAGGACGCGGACCTCTGGCGTTCTCGTTAGGCGAGAAAGCGTCTGGTCGGTCGAGCCGTCATCGACGAAGATGATTTCGTGCGGGATGCCGGCGAGCGCGGCGCTGAGCTCGGCCTGCAGGATGGGCACGTTCTCCTCCTCGTTGAAGAGCGGCACCACGACGGACACGGCGGGTGGAGGATCCTCGGTCATAACGGCATCGTCCGGTAATCGTAGCAGGCGTAAACCTGGAGCTCGCGCAGGACCTTGCCGCCTGTCCGCACCTCGATCGTGCTGATGAGCTCGGTCCGCCCGAATCCCGCGCGGATGCTGCGCGGCGGCTTGTCCCTTTTCCCGAGATGGAGAAAGAGCGCGGTCCGCCCGGTGAAAAGATTCACTCCTTCTTCCTCGGTGTAGATCTCGTTTGGATCAGGCGCCGCATTGGGCGGGAGCGGGACAAATTCATCGTAGCGCGGCCAGAACGAAAACTGGTTCACCATGTCCTGCGATTCCGGGATGTAGACCGGCGGGTGCCCCGAGCCTTCGACCCGTTTCTCGGGCAGATAAAAACCCAGCTCGGACGCGCGGTCGCGTTCATCGGCGATGAGAAAGACGCGTTGCCCGGTCTTCTTTTCAAAATCACTCCGCACTTTCTCGACCGCCACCGCCATCGCCTCCCAGCCGCGCAGCCGATCGGTCGGATCACGCCCGCGCCGGGTGATGCCGACGGGGTTCAACATCAGGACGACCAGCACCGCGCTCATCAAGAGCGCGAGGAAAACCCCGACGTTGGCCCAGGTATGCGCGCGGGTGCGAGAGGCGGCCCGCTCACGCCAATAGGAGACGGCGAGAATGCCGAGGCTGGGGAAAGCGAGCGCGTCCCAGTTTGGCGCGGCGGCTTCGTTGATCGAGAGGATGAGGTAAACGAAAAAGACCGGCAGCCCGAACCAGAGGAGGTAGAAGACGACGAAATTACGCTGCGCGCGCCGCCAGCTCGCGATCGTCGCCCAGACCAGCCCGAAAAAGAGCAACGGCGAATAAGTCGCAAAATGCTCGGCCAGAAACGTCAGGAGCTCGAGCGGATGAAAACCGGGCGCGGAATCGAGACTGCCGCGCGACTTGAGGTGCGCGAGGGTGATCCAGGCGTGCTCCGCGTTCCACAGAATCGGCGGGACGGTGCAAAGGGCGAAAGCGAGGAGGAGCAGATAGAGATTGGGCCGGAGAAACTCGCGCCGCAGCCGCCGGGCGAGCAGAAGCACGAGAAGAATCGAGACGAGCTGAAGCGCGTTGGTGTATTTGCAAAGAAATCCGATCCCCGCCAGCAGACCGGTGAGCGGCCACCACCACGAAAAACGCGGCGAACGTTCCACCGCCAGCCAGAAAGTGTAGAGCGCCGCCGTCCAGAAAAAGAGCGAGAGCGGATCGATCGTGAAAACAAGGCTGCCGAGGTTGAAGATGGGCGTGACGTTCAGGACCACCACCGTCCAGAAGGCGGCGAGCGAGCTGAAAAGCCGCTGCGCAAGATAATAGATCAGCAGACTCGTGCCGGCCGCGAGGAGCGGGCTCCAAAAGCGAACGCCAAACTCCGTGTCGCCAAAAATCGCCGTGCTCGCGCGGATGGCGAAAGCCACGCCGGGCCCTTTGCTAAAATAAGAAAAGGCTGGGCGCTCCGACCACATCCAGTAATAGGCTTCGTCGGGCGAGAGCTGGGTCGCGCCGAGGAAAGCGAGACGGATCGCCGTCAGCACCAGGATGAAAATCCAAACCGCCCGGGTCGTGCTCATGCGATGGCATCACCGACAAGGCGCGGATGCCTGGCGAAAAATTGCGGAGCCCAGCGCGCCATCGCCCAGCGGTAAAGCGTCTCGAGAAGCGCGAGCAGGATGGCAGTTTCCCCGACTGCGAGGAAAAAGGTCGCCGCTACATCGCTCGGCCAATGCGCCCCGAGATAGACCCGCGACCAGGCGATCGCGATCGCGAAAATAAAATAAAGCCCGCCCCGGCGGCGGTAAAAAAAGGTCAGGATGAGCGCGACCGTGGCGTTGTTCGTCACGTGGCCGGATGGAAAAGAGGGGCCGGAACGATTGCGATCGCTCGCATCGGAATAACGAATCTTCACCGGTTTGAAGAGGGTAAGAAATTCCGGCCGCGCCTTGGCCAGCACCACCATCCGCACCCGCTCGACCTGTTTCGGGCGCCGCCGATCGACCACCTTTTTCAGGGTCGAGGTGACGGCGCCATTGAGGAGAAGCGCGAGGCCGATACAGAAAACCAGCGCCCGGCCCTTGAAACCGCCGAAGATCAACGCATAAAGGCCGAGCAGGACGATCAGCGGCGTCCAGATATCGGCGTTGCTGATCCCGGCCATGAACAAGTCGAGGGCCGGACTCGTCCATTGCTCGTTAATAAGATGAAACAAAGCTTGATCCATGAGACTGCCGCGCCCCGGGCAGTGCGGCACGATAAGAAGCGCACAGCCGCGAAACAAGTGCTTAACCGCACCGTCGTCCTCCTTGCCCTGACCGTTTCCCTAACGAGTCTGTCCGCCGCCTCCCAGCCGCCGGCCCGCGAAATTCTCGACCGGGTGCGCCTCCAGCAGTCGCAACAGCAGCTCGACCTCCAGGGGCAGCTCCGCTCCGAGGGCAACGTCTTGCCCTTTCGCATCACTCAGACCGGGCCAGTCATTCGCTACACTTTCGCGAATCCCCCGGAGACCGTACAACTGAAGCTCGAGGAGGATGGCGCCCGGCTCGATCTCGTCTTTCTGAACAGCACGAAGAAGTTTGCCGCCTCGCGCCTCGACGAAAAGATCGGCGGCACCGCGGTCACCTACGGCGATCTCGCGCTCAAATTTCTCTATTGGCCCAACCCCGAGATGCTCGGCGCCGACACCATCCGCAGCCGGATGTGCTGGAAACTCCGCCTGACCGCTCCGACCAACGACGCGGCTTATAAGACCGTCCTCCTTTGGGTCGACCAGGAGAGCGGCGCGCTCATGCGGATGGAAGGCTACGACCTGAAAAACCTGCTCGTGAAACGATTCGAGGTCGTCTCCGCACAGAAAATCGAGGGCCGCTGGTTCCTGAAACAGATGCGAATCGAGGAGATCGCCCCGGGAACGGATAAGGTCCAGAACCGCAGCTACCTCGAAATAAAGAAATAGGCGGCGCGGAGCACAGGCTTCCAGCCTGTGGGGAAGGCGGGCGTCTCGCCTGCCTCGAGCCTGCAGCAGGCGGGACGCCCGCAGTCCACACAGGCAGGATGCCTGTGCTCCGCAGATAGCTTTTCGGCGCTTGCTCAAGCCCCCAAAAATCGCCGCCTTGGGTTGAGAAAACCTAAAATCCGCGTATGAATCCCGCGATGTTTTCCGCTCGCTCGCTCACCGTCACCACTCTCTTTTTCGCCGCGCTCTTTCCGGCGCAAATCTTCGCTCAAAACGTGCCGCCGGTTGTTTCCGATTCCATTCCCGACGCCACCTATTTTGCCGGCGCGCCGGCCGCTCTTGTCCCGCTCCAGGGTTACTTTAGCGACCCGGATACAACAGTTGTCCGCCTAACGACCGTGCTGGGCGATATCGACCTCGCGCTCTACGATCAGGAGACGCCGCTCACGGTGGCCAACTTCAAAAACTACATCGATAACGGGCGCTATTTCCCGATCGATCCGACCACCCAGATGCCGGCTCCACTTTTTTTCCACCGCTCGGTGGCCGGATTCGTCATCCAAAGTGGCGGGTTCGCCGGCACGGTGAATCCCTCCGACCCGGAGCACGCTCAGCCGACCGCGATCCTGCCCTTCGCCGCGGTCCCGAACGAGCCCGGCATTTCCAATACCCGCGGCACGATCGCGATGGCGAAGGTGGAGGGAAATCCCGACAGCGCGACCAGTCAGTGGTTCATTAACCTGGCCGATAACCTCGATCTCGACACCCAGAACGGCGGATTCACCGTCTTTGGCCGCGTCATTGGCGACGGCATGTCCGTGGCCGATGCCATCGCTCTCGTCCCGCGCTTCAATTTCGGCTCGCCTTTCGAGTCGCTCCCGCTCCGCAATTACACCTCGCCCAACCTGGTCGAGCCCGAAAACCTGGTCTCGATCCCGGCGATCAATTACACCCCCGAGCTGACCTTTACCGCGAGCAGCGCGCAGCCCGCCCTCGCGACCGTGAGCGTGAGCGGCACCAATCTGCTCATCACACCCAAGGCCGTCGGCACCGCCACCATCACCGTCACCGCCACCGATGTTGACGGCGCGCAGGTTTCCCAATCCTTCGTCGTCACCATGATCGCCAATCCCGTGCGCGTGGTGAACATCTCGACCCGCGCGCTCGTCGGCGCCCTCGATGATGCCCTCATCGGCGGCTTCATCGTCGCCGGCGACACGCCGAAGCTGGTCGCGGTGCGAGCCATCGGTCCCTCCCTCGGCGGCGCCGGCATCGGCAACCCCCTCGCCAACCCATCGCTCGAACTGCACGACGGTACCGGCGCCCTGATCGCGTCCAACGACAATTGGCAGGACGCCGCCAACGCTCAGGACCTGGTCGACCTCGGCCTGGCCCCGACTGAGCCTAACGAATCCGCAATTCTCACCACCATCCCCGCCAGCAGCACCGGTCTCGCCTACACCGCGGTAGTGCAGGGCCCCGGCGGGAGCAGCGGCGTCGGCCTGGTCGAAGTCTACGATCTCGACAGCGGCCCGGGCGCGAGCGTGCTCAACATCTCGACCCGGAGCGACGTCCAGACCGGCGATAACGTCCTCATTGGCGGTCTCATCGTGACCGGGGCCGGTTCGCAGCAGGTCCTGGTGCGCGCCATCGGTCCGTCGCTCGGCAGCGCCGGCGTGGCCAATCCGCTTTCCGACCCGACCCTCACCCTCTTCGACGCGCAGGGTGCGCAAATCGATTTCAACGACAACTGGCAGGACAACCCCGACCAGGCCGAGATCGCGGCGAGCATGCTCGCGCCTAACGACCCCAGTGAATCGGCCGTTTTGCCCACGCTCGCCCCGGGCGGCTACACCGCGATCGTGCGCGGCGCGGGCGATGTCACGGGCACGGGCTTGGTTGAAGTCTACGTCCTCGGCTCCCTGTAGACGCTTCCTTCTGCGAAGCGCGGAAGGCTGCTCAGCCCGTTCGTTAATAAATAGATGCGCCTGACCCGAACGCGGGCGGCGATTGGTTAACGGAGATTCGCCAAAATGGAAACGACCGACCGGGTGCGGGCCCAGACCGCGACAGAGATCAACGATCGCATCGATGCCCAGACGAGAAATCGGCTGATTCGGGCGGCGGGCGCTCCGCCCGCGGTGCTCGGCCGCCTCATCGCCGATCTCGAGGAGGAATGGGACATCGAGCGCTGGCTGGAAACGAACGCCTCCGCCCTTGCCCTCAGCGGAACCCTGCTCGGCGCGTTCGTGAACAAAAAATTTCTTCTCCTCCCCGCCCTGGTTCTCCCGTTTCTGCTCCAGCACGCCCTTCAGGGCTGGTGCCCGCCCCTTCCGTTTTTCCGGCGCCAGGGAATCCGCACCCGGAAAGAAATCGAGACCGAGAAAAATGCCCTCAAGGCGTTGCGCGGCGACTTTGCCAATCTCGAGCGCAATGGGAGTCCCGCCGCCGATGCCCGCGCCGCCTGGCGGGCCGCCTCCGCCTGAACCACTTTTCGTTAGGCAGGAACGGGCGGGATCCGTTTCCCAAAAATGTCGCGCAACGCCGTCCGCGCCGCATGATAGCCACACATCCCGTGCACCCCGCCCCCGGGCGGCGTGGAGGATGAGCAAAGGTAAAGCCCGCGCCGCGGCGTGCGATAAGGCGCCGGACTAACGACCGGCCGCGCAATCAATTGCCAGAGATCGGCCGCGCCGCCATTGATGTCGCCGCCGACCAGGTTTGCATTCGAGCGCTCGAGCGCGCTCGCGGCCGAGGTCTGGCGCGCCAGCACGCAATCGCGGAAGCCCGGCGCAAATCGCTCGAGCTGGCGCTCGATCGCCTCCGTCATGTCGCGCTCGGAACTGTGCGGCACGTGGCAGTAGGCCCAGAGCGTGTGCTGGTTCCCCGGCGCGCGCGTCCGGTCGAAGAGACTTTGCTGCGCGACGAGGACAAACGGCCTTTCTGCGTGCCGGCCTTGGGCGACTTCACGCTCGCTCGCCGCGATCTCCTCCAGCGCCCCGCCCAGATGAAGCGTGCCCGCGGCGCGGCATTCCGGCGCGAGCCACGGCACCGGCGCGGAAAGCGCGTAATCGATTTTGAAAACACCCGGCGCATGCCGGAAATCCTCCAGCCGGCGGCGGTAGCGATCGGGCAACTGCTCCGCCGCGAGCCGCGCCAACTGCCAGCAGGTGACGTCGAACAAAACAGCGCGCGCCGTGGGCAACTGCGCCAGATTTTCGATGCGGCGCCCGGTTTCAATTTCCCCGCCCAACTCGCGCAAATGCGCGCCGAGAGCGTCGCTGATCGCCTGCGCACCGCCCCGCGGCAACGGCCAACCGACCGCGTGCCCGGCCGCGCCGAGGACGAGCCCGAAAGCAGCCGAAGCGATCGCCTCGAGCGGAAGGAATGAATGCGCCGCGATCCCGGCGAAGAGCGCCCGCGCCGGCGCTTCCTGGAACCGGAACTTCGCCAGCGCGGCCGCCGGGGCGAGCGCGGGCAAACCGAAACGCGCCAGGGCCAGCGGGTGGCGCGGCAGATGCAGCATCGGGCGCAAAAATTCCGCGCTCAGTTTTTCCCAATCGCGCACGAAGGGCTGCAGCAGCCGCCGCCAGGCGCGCTCGTCTTTGCCTAACGAATCGTTGGTTTCCTGCAAATCCTGTCGCAGGCAAGCCGCGCTTCCGCCATCAAGCGGATGCGCCAGCGCAATTGGCGGCTGGATCCATTCCAGCCCATGCCGCTGCAGCGGCAGCGTCCGGAAAAAGGGCGAGCCAAAAGCGAGCGGATGAATCGCCGAACCGAGATCATGCACAAACCCCGGGCGCGTCAGCTCGGCCGAGCGCGCGGCGCCGCCGATGGTGGAATTCGCTTCCAGCACCAGCACCGAGCAGCCATTTTTTGCCAGCGTGATCGCCGCCGCCAGCCCGTTCGGCCCGGAGCCCACCACCACGGCATCGTATTCGGTCTTGCTCATTTTGCGGGCCATTTCTTTTCTCAGCAGGCCGCGGGATATGCAACGTCGCTTTCGCGGATGTGCAACGGCGCAAACCTCGTTAGACTCCTGCCATGGACTCCATTTGGGACCTGGCCAATCCGCACCTGCGTGACCTGGCCATTTACGAACCGGGCAAGCCGATCGAGGAAACCGCCCGCGAATCCGGTTTGCGTCCCGAACAAATCATCAAGCTGGCCTCGAATGAAAACCCGCTCGGTCCATCGCCCGCGGTCCAGGCCGCGATGCGCGAGGCGCTCGCCGGCGCCAATCTTTACCCCGACGGCGGAGGGTTCTATTTGCGCGCCGCGCTCTCAAAAAAGCTCCAGTTCGAAGCCGGCCATTTCATCCTCGGCAACGGCTCCAACGAAATCATTGAGTTCATCGGCCACGCCTTTCTCGGGCCGGCGGCTGAGATCGTGACCTCGGAAAATGCCTTCATTGCCTACCGGCTGGTCGCCTCACTTTTCGGGGCGAAGACCGTGGCCGTGCCCGACCTCGAATATTGCTTCGACCTCGAGGGAATCGCGCAGGCGATCAACACGCGCACCCGGGTGGTCTTCATCGCCAATCCGAATAATCCCACCGGCACGCTCGTTGGGCAGGAAGCGCTCGACCGTTTCATGGAGCGCGTCCCGGACCACGTCGTGATCGTCATCGACGAGGCCTATCACGAATACCTGGATGCTCCGCCGGACACGCTCCGGTTCGTTAGGGAAGGTCGCAATGTGATGATTCTCCGCACCTTTTCCAAGATCCACGCCCTCGCCAGCATTCGCCTCGGCTATGGCATCGCGCGCCCGGAGTTGATCCGGGTCGTGCAAAAAACCCGCGAGCCCTTCAACACCAGCGGCGTCGCTCAGGCCGCCGCCGTCGCCGCCCTCGCGGACACGGCGCACCAGGCAGAATCGAAACGCCTGACCGACGAAGGCCGCCGTTACCTGGAGACGGAATTGGCCGCGCTCGGGCTTCCCTTTGTTCCGAGCGTGGCCAATTTCGTCCTCGTCAATGTCGGCGACGGCAAGGCGCTCTTCAAAAAACTCCTGCGCCAGGGCGTGATCGTGCGCGCCCTGAGCGGCTACAGCCTGCCGGAATGGGTCCGGATTTCCGTCGGGACGATGGCGCAGAACCGCCAGTGCATCGCCGCGCTCCGCGAGGCGACAAGCCGTCATGCCTAACGAGAATACGGCGACGATCGCCGCCGTCTCGACTCCGCCGGGCGAGGGTGCGATCGCGCTCGTCAGGCTTTCGGGGCCGGAGGCAATCGCGGTCGCGGACCAGATCTTCCGCGGCCAGCAAAGGCCGTCGGATGCGGCGCCGCATTTCCAGCAGTTGGGCGAGATCGTGCAGGACAAACGAGTCATCGACCAGGTGCTGCTCACGGTTCATCGCGAGCCCGTCAGTTACACCGGCGAAGACGTGGTCGAGATCAGCTGCCACGGCGGCGTTCTGGTCACAGCGCGGGTCTGGGAAGCTTGTCTCCAGGCCGGCGCACGCGCGGCGCGGCCAGGGGAATTCACCGAGCGCGCTTTCCTTAACGGCAAGATGGATCTGACCCAGGCCGAGGCCGTGATCGATTTGATTCGGGCCCAGACCGATCTCGCGCTCCGCTCGGCTGCCGAGCAGCTCGAAGGCCGGCTCGGCGAAAAAATCACCGCCTTGCGCGAAGCCCTGGTCGGACTAATCGCAAACATTGAGGCCTACATCGATTTCCCCGAGGACGATATTGAACCCGATGTCGGCGCGGCGTTCCTCGCCCGCCTCGACGCCATCCGCCTCCAGATCGACGCGCTCCTCGCGACCGCGGACCAGGGCCGCATTTTTCGTGAAGGCGTGCGGGTTGTGATTTTCGGCGCGACCAACGCGGGCAAATCGAGCCTGCTCAATCGTCTCCTCGGATTTCCGCGCGCGATCGTAAGCGAAACGCCGGGCACAACCCGCGATACGATCGAGGAAGTGGTCAACCTGCGCGGGATCGCGCTGCGCCTGACGGATACGGCCGGCTTCCGCGTGACCGAAACAGACGCGGTCGAAAACGAAGGCATCGCCCGCACCGAGCGCTCGCTCGCTAATGCCGACCTTGTTCTGCACGTGGTCGACGCGAGCGCGCCGCGCCCGGCGCATTTCGGCCGGCGCCCGGAAGAAGTCCCGGAACTTTTGCTTTTAAACAAAAGCGATTTGCCGCAACACAGCGACTGGACGGGCTCCGAGGCGATGCGCATTTCCTGCACGAGCGAGGACGGGCTCGCCGGCCTGGAGGATGCGATTCCTGGCAAGGTGAGCGCGCAACGTTGGGACGTTCTGAGCGCGGTCGCGATCAACGCGCGCCATCGCGATTGCCTGCGCCGCGCGCTCGCCGCCTGCGATGTGGCGCGGGACGCTTTCACCCAAAATCTCGCGCCGGAATTGGTCGCGGTCGATCTGCGCGGCGCCTTGCAGGCGGTCGGCGAAGTCGTCGGCCACGCCGACATGGAGAAAATTCTCGATGCGCTTTTTGCCACCTTCTGCATTGGGAAATGAATCACCTAACGAGTGATTGGTACGAGCAGCTCGTCCGGCCGCTTCTTTTCCGGATGGATCCCGAGAGCGCGCATCACCTCGCCCTGCGCCTGCTCCGCGCCGCGCCGCGAATCCCTGGCGGGCTCGCTCTCTTGCGCTCCTTCGCCCCGCCGCCACAGCCGCGCACCCTCTTCGGATTGCCCTTCCGGAATCCGTTTGGCCTCGCCGCCGGGTTCGATAAAAACGGCGTCGCCATCCCGGCATGGGAAGCGGTCGGGTTTGGCTTCGTCGAGATTGGGACCGTCACCGCCAAACCGCAGCCGGGAAATCCGCGCCCCCGCATCTTCCGTTACCCGAAACAGGAAGCGCTGATCAACCGGCTCGGGTTCAATAACGACGGGGCGGATGTGATTAGCGAGCGACTGCGGCGATTGCGCGGGAGTTCCCTCGCTCCGTCCATTCCGATCGGGATCAATCTCGGGAAATCAAAGATCACGCCGCTCGCGGAGGCGCCGGCGGATTATCTTTACAGCTTCCGCCAACTCGCGCCGGTCGCCGATTACATCGTGCTCAACGTCAGCTCGCCCAATACGCCGGGCCTGCGCAATTTGCAGGAACACGATGCCCTCGTCGCGCTCCTGGGTGTCGTGACGGACGCGAATGCGCGCCTACCTTCGCCGAAACCGCTCCTGCTCAAGATCGCGCCGGACCTTTCCGAGGAGGCGCTCACGGAAATCGTCGGCGTTGTGGAGAAATTTTCCCTGGCCGGCATGATCGCTACGAATACGACGCTCGATCACGGGGCTTTGAGCGGACTCGACGAAACGGGCGGATTGAGCGGCGGCCCCTTGCGTGCGCGTGCGACGGACGTCATCCGGTTCCTGCGCAGCCGGACCCGTCTGCCGCTGATCGGAGTCGGCGGAATCCGCGACGCGGTCTCCGCGCGCGAGAAGCTGGAGGCGGGCGCGGAGCTACTCCAGATTTATACTGGTTACATCTATCGCGGGCCCCGCCTGCTGCGCGAGCTAAGCGCAGCGCTGGCCTGATTCGATAGGAGAAACCACCGCCCCCGCAGGCTCACCGGCACGCCGCCGAGGGGCGCCGAAGGAGTTCGTCCAGAGGCAATTTGAGGGGCTTTTCGATGCGGGAGCGGCACAGGCATTGCTATAATTACCATACTTTCTAGAATTTTTGTGATGAAGTCTTTTCTGTCCAAACTCGCCGCCTCTGCCTCATTCTGTTTCGTCGCCGCCGGCGCTTCCGCCGATAACCTCACCGTCGCGTGGGATCCGAGCGATGAGGGAAGCGCCCAAGGCTACATTCTCTACTGGGGCACCGCGCCCGGCGGCCCCTACAACCGGATGGACGACACGCACCATCAGACCACCGTTACCCTGACCAACCTCACGAACGGAGTGCGCTATTACTTTGTCGCCACAGCCTACAACACGGAAGGCGTGCAGAGCGGATACTCGGAAGAAATTTCCGCGGTCCCGGGTGAAACGCCAACTCCAACGCCAACTCCAACTCCCACGGCCACACCAACCCCGACTCCAACTCCAACCGCCACACCGACGCCCACACCAACCCCAACGCCCACGCCGACCCCGACTCCAACCCCGACCGCTACACCGACACCGACCGCAACTCCAACACCCACCCCGACCGCTACACCGACACCGACCGAGACC
>JALYQE010000162.1 GCA_030855965.1 Verrucomicrobiota bacterium
AACGATTCCAGTTTACTTCGAGCATCCTAAAAAAAGGCAGCGCGCTTTGCGTTGCATTCGTCTTCGCCCACTCGTTTGCCGCCGCCCAGGCCGGGACGACAATCAAACCGTATCTCGTCCCCACCGCCGAAAGCGATTACGAGATCATTCCGCTCCTCAGCGTCGCTGATCGCGTTGCGCTCCTCGGTGGGGCGGGCGGGGAGGAATATCAAATGGTCGGCATCCCCGACGGTCTGAGCGCCTATCCCAACGGCGACGGGACCGCGACGCTGCTGATGAACCACGAGTTCGTCAACACGACCACGAGCCAGCCGGTCATCGGCGGCCCCGAATTTCGGGGCGCCTTCGTCTCCCGATTCCTTCTCGCGGCCGATGGCTCGGTCCTCGCCGGCGCTCCGGCTTACAGCAAGGTTTTTCAGGACGACACGTTCGTGGGCGAGATTCAGACCACGGCCAATCCCGAGGTGCCCGCCTTTGGCCGCTTCTGCTCGGCCTCCCTCTCCGGGCGCGAAGCCGGATTGGATCGACCGATTTACTTTGCCAACGAAGAAGTGAGCGGCCCGACGTCCGCCTTCGATCCGCGCGGCGGCCAGGCGGTCGTGGTCTTCCAAAATGACGCGGGCGAAGGTGAAGCGCATGCCCTCTCGTCCCTGGGATTTTTTGCCTGGGAAAACAGCCTGGTCATGCCGCGGCAGGACAAATACACGGTCATCATGGGCAACGAAGATGGCCCGAGCACGCCCGATTCGCAGCTCTATGTATGTCGGAAAAAAGAATCGGAACGGCGCCACCGTTCTGGAACGCAACGGCCTGATCAACGGCCGGCTCTTTGTTTTCGCCCCGCTCGCGGGCGGGCCGGGCAATGAAGACGCCTTCACCAGCGGAACGATCGCGGGCCGGTGGGTCGAGATCGCCAATGCCAGCAGCCTGACCGATGCGGAGCTGGAAGTGGCGGCCGATGCCGCCGGCGCCTTTGGGTTTTATCGCATCGAAGACGGCACGTTCGACAAGGGCGCGCCGACGCGGGACTACTACTTCGTCACCACCGGCTCGGTCGGAGCGAATGTGCTGGGACGCATGTATCGGCTCCGTTTTGGCCGGTCCGAGAACCCGCTCGCCGGCGCGACCCTAAGGATCGTGGATAACGCCGATCAGGTCGTCGCCGCCGGCGGCGATACCGCGCTCAGTCCCGATACCACGGACAACAACGGCAGCGAAATGCTGGTTTGCGAAGACGGCACCAAGGCCAGCCGCGCGGTGATGACGGCGAAGGGTCGCGATGGCTCGGTCTGGGGGTTCGCTCTGGGTAATAATCTCGCCCGCACCCGGCAGGCAGAGCTCGACCCGCCGGGTCGCGACGGCGTTATCGTGACCGAGGGAGTCTGGGAGTCGTCCGGAGTGTTCGACACCACCAACCTTTTCGGCCCGGGCACCTGGTTGATCGACGTCCAGGCTCACGCCCCCACCACCGCGCCCGGGACCGGGACGGTGGAAGACGGGCAGCTCCTGCTCATGCGCCCGCTGGCCGCGCGCTAAAAATCATAACCCGCTCGCATGGGAGTGCGGCGGGCGAAGTTTGGGGAGGGCTGATTTCCGGGCGCCGGATTTCAGTCCTCTTTTTTTGGCGCGCTTTTCCTCTGCCCCTTGAGCGTTTTTCCTAAAAAGCTGAACCTGAGCGAATGAGCTTCACCCACGCTTTCATTTACCTGCTCCGCGGCGGCGGCGGCGGCGGCTTCCTCGGCAGAGTGATGAAGCGCACCGCCGCAGCCGGAGTGCTCCTGCGTTTTCTCCACCAACGAACCGGCGACGAATTTGCCGCGGCAATGGGTCGAGCAGAAATAGAACTTCTGCCCTCCCGCTCGACCATGCCGGCCGCTGTCTCGGGCTTTACGGCCATTCCGCAAATCGGGTCAGTGAATGTTTCGTTTATTTATGTCCGCCCGTTCTATTTCGGGCGCGCCTTTTCAAAATTTGGGATTAGTTTAAAGCCGGCTTGGGGAAAGATACCGATCCCGCCTTACTAAATCGAATCGTTATGAAACTTCTGACCTTCCTGCAAATCGCCCTCCTCACCTCGATCTCGGGCCTGCTCACCGTGCCCACCACGGTGGAAGCTGCCCGCAAAAGTTCCATTGCCGGCGATCCCGGCGGCCACACCAATCGCGGGGTGAAGTACGCGAAGAAGAAGGAATATGAGAAGGCGATCGAGGAATTCACCAAGGCCATCGAACTCCAGCCCAAGGATCCGAAGAACTATCGCAACCGCGCCCTCACCTACCGGCTGATGGGACAACCCGCCAAAGCAAAGGAAGACGACGCCGCGGCGAACAAGCTCAGTCCGGAGTCCGTCAAAACCCACAACGCGCGCGCGCGCGGTCTCATCCGGGATAAGAACTACGACGCGGCCCTCGAGGAGTTGGACGAGGCGATCGATGCGGAACCGCGGAACGGCCCGGCGCTCCGGCTGCGGGCCTACGTCTATCTGCAGCAAAGCAAATGGGAGAAGGCGATCGCCGATTATACGGTGGCGATCAACAGCATCCGCGAAGTCGACATCGAAGGACGCACCCGGCGCGGTTTCGCCTATCGCAATCTAAAGAAGTACGACCTCGCGCTGGAGGATTTCAGCAAAGTGATCGAGGCGCGGCCGAAAGATGCCGAGGCCTATCGGCGGCGGATTTATCTCTATCGGCAGATGAACGAGAACGAGAAAGCCATCGCCGATCTGAAAAAGCTCTTGGAGTTGAAGCCTAACGACGCCGACGCCAAGGCGCAGCTGAAATTTCTCGAGAAGCAGGGCACCACGAAAAAGCCGGCCACGGCCAAGGCTAATAATTAGTTGTGAATCGATGGGTGCGAGATCGTCGTTCCCACCGAAAATATTCGGCTCCGGCAGGCTAGCGGGAGGATGCGCCTTTTTTCTTCCCGCCCGCTGCGTGCAACCAAACGAGCGCCGCACCCAGCGCGATGAAGAGGAGATTGAGTCAGAACGTGTAGTCGAGCTTAAATGCGACCATTTCGCGCCGCTGTAAAAGGCCTCGTCGATTTGTTCCATCACGCCGGCTGGGAAAAGAAGTCGTCACGTGCTAATGGGGCGTTGACTCGGGTGCGGCTTCTGGCGCGTGCCCGCTCTGCCCGGCGGTTCCCGGGTGATCCTGATGCTCATGCCCGGCTTCGTGATGGCCTTTTTCTTCTCCCAGAAAAGGCAGCTTGCGCAGGATCTCCACGACCGGAGTTAAGCGCTGACGCCTGTGCTGGCGCGGGCTGGTTGCGAGCGTGACCACTCACAATTCGCGAGCGCGCCCTGACATAAAAAGAAGAGCCGGCACCCTTGCGGATGCCGGCTCACGTTCATTCGGATGGCGACGGCTACTTCTTCTCGTCCTCTTTTTCTTTCATCCCGTCCTTCGTCATCGTGCCGTCCATCGCCACCATGTCGCCGTCTTTCAACGACATTTTCTTGCCGTCTTTCGTCATCATGGTGCCGTCGGTCATGACCTTGGAGCCGTCTTTCATGGTCATGTCTTTCTCCATGGCCATTTCCTTGCCATCTTTCATCATCATCATCTTGCCGTCCTTCATGTGGACGCAGTCCATCATATCGCCGGCGAAACCGGTGCTCAGGAACGAGAGGCTAATGACGGCAACGACGAATACTTTTAGTAATGTTTTCAATGTGGAATTTCTTTCTAATTTGATTTGGTTTGTTTGAAGTTTTCGTGTCTGCGACCAGCGCAGAGCACGAAGGAAATCCGTCGCGCTGATGCGGCGGACAAGTGAAAAAACAGGCACTTCAAGGCGGCAACGAGAAATGCCAGTTGCCGCTGGCCCGGAGAGAATATTTCCGTCGCTCATCCGCGCGGGCGAGAAACGGCAGGAAAAAACAGCTCACTCTTTGGAATCGGCGCTGCCTTCAAAAGAGGATGGAAGTTTTCACTAAGGCGCGCGGCTGCTCACCGTTATTCATCGCGGCCATAGGAACACTTATTTACAAGCGCCTACTGGTAGAGCCGCGTGGCGCGGGCGCCGATTGCCATTATCGAAATACTTTTCTGTAGCTACGGATCTGTGGCGTGTTCCCCCGATTCAAGTTGGTGAGTAGTCCTGCAGGCTATAGAATACCAATATGACACAATCAACACCTGAGCCGTCGAGCGCGAGTGCGACCTATCTGCCGAAGGAAGAAGCTGGAATTTCATTCCCACCTGAACGGACTGCGCTGCTGGTGATCGATCCCGTGAACGACTTCCTGTCGGAAGGTGGAGCGGGCTGGGAATTGACGAAAAAGACGGTGGAGATGAACGACGTCATCGCTCATCTCAAATGTGTGATCGAGGCCGCGC
>JALYQE010000173.1 GCA_030855965.1 Verrucomicrobiota bacterium
AACCGAACGTCCGCTTCGTCGTGCACTACGACCTGCCGAAGAACATCGAAAGCTATTACCAGGAGACGGGCCGGGCCGGGCGCGACGGGCTGCCGAGCGACTGCGTTCTGCTTTTTAATCCCGGCGATGTCGTGAAACAGAACCGCTTCATCGATGAGAAAAGCGAAAGCGAAGCCCGCCTCGCGCGCGAGCAATTGCGCCAGATGGTGCACTACGCCGAGACCCGGGAATGCCGGCGCACGACGCTGCTGCGCTATTTCGGGGAGGAACGGCCTAACGAACCCTGCAACGGTTGCGACAACTGCCTCAACCCGCCCGAGACCTTCGACGGCACGGTCGCGGCGCAAAAGTTTCTCTCCTGCGTCCTGCGGGTACAGCAAAAAAGCGGCTTTGCCTTTGGCCTCAACCACATCGTCGAGATCCTGACCGGCGCCGACACCGAAGCGATTCGCCAGCGCGGGCATAACGAACTCTCGACCTATGGCATTGGCGCCGAACTCAAGCGCGACGCCTGGCAGGCCATCGGGCGCGAGTTGCTCCGGCTCGGGCTGGTCGAGGTCGCGCCCGGGAAATTCGCCACCCTCCAGGTGACCGGCGCCGGACGCGACGCGCTGCGTGACCGGACGCCGGTGACGCTGACGAAGGTGGTGGAGAAGCCGGCCACGAAACCGAAAAAACGTGCGGGCGAGATCGAATGTGACGAGGCGCTTTTCGACGATTTGCGGCTGGTGCGGCGGAACCTGGCGGACGAGCGCAACGTGCCGGCCTACGTTATTTTTTCCGATGTCGCGCTGCGCGAAATGGCCCGCAGTTACCCGACGACGCCGTCCGAGTTCCGCCGCATCCCCGGCGTGGGAGAACAAAAGTTAAAAGACTTCTCCGCGCAGTTCCTCGCCGCGATTGCGGAGTATCTGCAGAATCATCCCCGCCAAGAATTCACTTCGCCTAACGAATTAACGGCTGTGCGCGGCCGCGCCGGTTCCCGACGCGGTTGATCCATTTTTTTGCAAACCCCGTTCCCAAGGGCAGGCCGGAGTGATACGCTCCTCCGCTCGCATGGCATTCACCTCGTCCCCGGCTAATCGTCCCGCGGCCCGCTATGCCGCGGCGGTCGCAGCGGCGGTGTTTGTCATCCTCGCCAATCGCGGCGCTTCCCAGCCTTTTGCGGCGCATTACCCGTTCATGTTCCTGATCGCGGGCGTGCTTTTCAGCGCCTGGTTTGGCGGTCTCGGTCCCGGGCTTCTCGCCACGGCGCTGACGGCCTTGTCGGCTATTCTCACGCCTACCGCCGACGGCGTGGGCGGGGTTTTCCATGAGTCGGCGTTTTACCTCCGGCTCGCTGTATATGTGGTCGAGTGCGTTCTGATCAGCGCTTTCTGCGGCAATGTCCGCCAGCGCGAGGAGAAGATGAACGCGGTCTTGGCCCACCGCGAAGATACGGCCGGCTCGCTCGAGGAAAGGGCCCGGCTGACGCGGCTGGAAGCGGAGATCGGACATTTGATCACGCAGTCGGAAACGATCGAGGGTGTGCTGCGCGGGTGCGTCGAGGCTCTCGTCCGCCATGTCGACGCCGTCTTTGCCCGCATCTGGACTTACAACGAGGCCGAGCAAATGCTGGAGCTGCAGGTCAGCGCCGGCCTTTACACACACATCGATGGACCGCACGGGCGGGTGCCGTTAGGCCAATTCAAGATCGGCCTCATCGCTTCCGAGCGAAAACCGCACCTCACGAACCAGGTGATCGGCGATCCGCGGGTCAACGATCAGGAGTGGGCGCGGCGGGAAAAGATGGTCGCCTTCGCCGGCTATCCGCTTCTCGTGGGCGACCGGCTCTACGGCGTATTGGCGATGTTTGCGCAGCAGAAACTTTCCGACGCCAGCCTGAGCGCGCTCGCACTCGTTTCCCAGGGCATCGCGCTCAGCCTGCAACGGCAGGAGGCCGAAGCGGAACGCGTGCGATTGCTGGCCGAGGCGCAGGCGGCGCGGGAGACCGCTGAGATGGCAAACCGGGCCAAGGACGAATTCATCGCCACTGTCTCGCACGAGCTGCGCACACCCTTGAATGCCATTCTTGGCTGGGCCCGCCTCCTTGAAACCGGCGACCTGTCGAAAGGTGAAATCGCGGAGGCGGCCGGTGTGATCGAGCGCAACGTGCGCGCGCAGTCGCAGCTGATCGAGGATCTGCTCGACGTCTCGCGCA
>JALYQE010000191.1 GCA_030855965.1 Verrucomicrobiota bacterium
GACCACCACCGGCACGGTGTAGAAAAGGTGGCCGCCCTCCTTCAGGACGCGCCGGCATTCCCGCAGAGCTTGCAGGGAATCCGGCACGTGTTCGAGCGTGTCGGAGTGAACGATGATGTCGACGGAGCCATCGGGCAGGTTCATCTGCTGCAGGTCGAATTCCGGGTACGAGACGAGCGAATGATGCGGGAGAAGCCTGAAAACCTGGGTCAATTCGCCGGCGGAATTGATTTCGAGTAGGCGAAGATTCCGCAGGCGGGCCTCGGAAAGGCAGAGCTCCCGCAAAGAGCCCGCGTGGCCGAAAGCCTCCGTCATCGCCGCCGCCAAAGTCATGGTGCGGAGATTGTTTCCGCAATCGTGGCAGGCCAATCCCTGTTGCTGGTCGATATATTGCACCTCCTCGGGCGCGAGTTGCCATTGCGCGATCAACTCCGGCCAGAGCACCTTCTGCTGGTGGAACTTGGCACCGCCACAGACCGGGCATCGGCGCAAAAGAAGCGGTTGGTTCGGTTCGCTTTCGCCGGTCTCGTTCGTCGCCATCGTGCCCTAGAAATAGCGCGCGGTGGTGTCTTTGCCTACGGGCAATCTCGACCCCGCTTTTCCGGGTAGCGGAGCTTGACGAATGGTTCCTTTTCCCGTTAACTCGGCGCACTTGAACCAAAGCGTCAGCATTTTTCCGACGGCGGGTGGGGCCTTCATGACCACCCACTGGAGCTTAATCGCCGATTTTTCCCAACCCGGAACCGCGCCCGACCGTGCCGAGGCCGCGCTCACCCGGCTCTGCCGCGATTATTGGCCGCCCCTTTACCGTTTCGTGCGCCAGCGCGGCTACAGCAGGGACGATGCGCGCGATTTGACCCAGGGTTTCTTCGTTTATCTGCTGGAGAAGAAGGCTTATTCCGCGCCCGATCGAAGCAAGGGCCGATATCGCACTTTTCTGCTCACCATTTTGAAGCGCTATCTCAATGCCGACCGCTCTTACCATGGCCGGCAGAAGCGCGGCGGCGGTGGGCAAATGATTTCCCTCGATAGCGCTCACTTCATCAAGGTCGCCGACAAAACCGATAGCGCGCTGACGACCGATCCGCCGCTCGATGAGGAGCGCCTTTTCGAATGGAATTGGGCGGACGCCCTCGTCGGGCGGACGATGGAAGCGCTCAGCGCCGAGTACGAGAGCGGACCCAAGGCCAGAGTCTTCGCCGAGCTGCGGCCCTTCCTCACCGGCGGCGTCGGTCTGCCGACCCGCGAAGACACCGCCGCGCGTCTCGGTCTTCCGGAGGAGACGCTGCGGAGTCATCTTTGTCGCATGCGGGCCCGCTACCGCGCCCTGCTCCGGGCCGAGGTCCTGCGCACCGTCCCGCACGAGCGCGACATCGACGACGAGCTTCGGCACCTCTGTCGCATTTTGATCGCGCAATCCTAGGAAGAAGCGAGCAAACGCTGCTGGTTTTTCGATGTTTTCATCCGCCAAAAACCAGACGCTGATCTGCGAACAATGCGGCTCGCCTTTACGCAGCCGGGCGGGCGAAAACGATTGCCTGCACTGCCTTTTGTCGGCCGGACTCGAAGAGGTTCCGGGAGAGACATCGCCCGACGAACTCACCCGTCGGGTTTACCAACACTACGAGATTCTCAACCGGCCCGATGGCTCGCGTTGGGAGCTGGGACGCGGTGCGATGGGCGTGAGCTACAAGGCGCGCGACATCAATCTCGACACCCTCGTCGCGCTCAAGATCATCAACGCCCGCTACGCCAGCCGGCCCGGAGCGCGTCAGCGTTTTTTGCAGGAAGCACGCGCCGCGGCGCGCTTACGCCATCCCAACGTGGCCAGCGTTTTCCATTTCGGCACAATCAACACCCTGCCGGCGGAGGAGGGGACGACCCCGAGTGCGGAAGAGAAGGCGGATGGCGGCGATTGTTTTTATGCGATGGAATTTGTCGAGGGCGAAACGCTCGAGGCGCGGCTGCGCCGGACCGGACCTTTATCTCCGACAGAGGCCGCGGAGATCGGGGTGCAGGTGGCGCGGGCGCTGAGCGCGGCGGAGCGGCGCGGGCTCGTCCATCGCGACCTGAAACCGGCCAATATCATGCTTGCGGCCGAGGACGGGAGACTGCCGGACAGAGAGAAGCGGCACAGCCCTGGCGAGGCCTGGGTCAAGGTGATCGATTTCGGTCTCGTCCAGCTCGGGGAGGCGGAGCAGCCCGCGGCCCGGTTCTTTGGCACCTACGCTTTTGCCAGTCCCGAGCAGATCGAGGGACGCGCGCTCGATTCCCGGTCGGACCTTTACTCGTTAGGGGCGACTCTCTGGTATGCGCTGACCGGTCAGCCGCCGCGGGCCCTGAGCGTCCCTAACGCTGCGACCCCGGCGGAGCTGCGGTGCCCGCCCGCGCTCGCTCCGCTGGAGGAACGTGGCGTGCCGGCGCCTTTGGCTGCCCTTCTCGCCGCAGCCGTCGCGCCCAACCCCGACGAGCGCCCATTGAGCGCGGACGCGTTTGGCCAGCGCCTGCAGGAATGGCGGGATGGAGTGGCCAGGCCCATCTGGAAACGGATGGCTCTCCCGGCCGCGATCGCGGCGGCCCTGATTGCCCTCGCCCTCATCCTTTTTTCGACCTCGGGGCCACGCGACAAAACGATCGCCGTTCTGCCCTTCCGTAACCTGAGCAATGATCCGGCAAATGCCTTTTTCGTCGACGGAATTCGGGACGACATCCTTTCCCGCCTGGTCAAAATCCGCGACCTGAAGGTGATCAGCCGCATGGGGGCCGCCCGTTATTCCGCCAATGTGCCGCGCGACTTGCAGGAGATCGGGAGTGAGCTCGGCGCCCGCCATGTCGTGGAAGGGAGCCTGCGGCGCGAGGGCGACCACATCTTTCTCCACGTAGCATTGATCGACACGCGCGATGGACGTGAGCTTTGGGCGGAAGGCTATGACCGCAATCTGGCAGACACGATCAACCTCCAGGGCGAACTCGCGAACGACATCGCGAGCGTGCTCAACGCCACCCTGAGCCCACAGGAAAGTGCCGGCTTGCGCGCCGCGCCCACCAACAATCCCGACGCGTTCGTTCTCTACCTCCGGGGTCGCAAGTTCGAGGCGAGCGGTTTTTATATGATCTCCGATTTCGAGTCGGCCGAGGCCCTTTATTCGCAGGCAATCGCGCTCGATCCGGAGTTTGCGCTCGCGCATGCCCGGCTCGCTTCCACCCTGAGCGTGCTCTATCGCGTGCGCGGGCCGAGCGAGGAGTTGCGCGCTCGCTCCTTTGCCGAGGCGCGGGAGGCGCTCCGCCTGCAGCCCAACCTGGGTGAGGCCCATCTCGCCAACGCGCTTTGCAGTTACCGAATCGACCGCGATTTTGCCGCGGCCATGCCGGAGCTGGAAACCGCCCGTCGTCTTTTGCCTAACGACACCGAGGCGGAAAGCTTCATCGCCTACATTAAACGGCGCCGGGGACTCTGGCGCGAGGCGCGGGCCGGGCTCGAGCGTTGCATGGCGCGTGATCCCGGGAACGTGACCTACCAGGAGGAACTTTACACCACCGCCTATCTCCTCCGGGATTGGCCCTCCGCGGAATCGAATGCGGCCCGGGCGGAAACGATCAGTCCGACACAAAACCTGCTCAAGGTCCAGCGCGCGCTGGTGGCGGTCTGGAAAGATGGCGATGTGGAACGGTTGCGAAAAGTCTTCGCCGCCATCCCCACCTACGGCGATCCGGAAGGGATTACCGCGTGGATGCGCTGGGATGCCGCCATGATGGCGCGTGATTTTACCGCCGCCCAGGAAGCGATCGATACTTTCCCTTACGACACGCTGCCCTCGGTTTACAGCGCGCCGGTGCCCAAGAGTTACCTCGAGGGCTGCATTGCTCTCGCCACCGGCGACAACGCCCGCGCCCAGGAGAAATTTGAAGCGGCCCGCCCCGCTTACGAGGCGGAAGCCCTCGCTCATCCCGAGAGCGCCTTGCGGCACGCGCGTCTCGGCCTGCTTTATGCCTACATGGGCCGCCGCGAGGATGCGATCCGAGAGGGGAAGCGCGCGGTCGAGCTGAAGCCGATTGCGGAGGACCATTTCGAGGGGCCGGAGGAACTGTGCAATCTCGCGCTGATTCACGCCCGGCTGGGCGAGAACGATAAGGCCATCGCGGCGATCGAGGAACTGCTGCGAACGCCGGGTGGCGTCTTTTTTTACGAGGCGAGCATGAGCCTGTGGGAACTGCGACTGCGCTGGCAATGGGATCCCCTGCGCAGCGATCCGCGTTTCCAAAAAATCCTGTCGGATCCGGAGCCGACGACAATTTTCTAGAAGCACCCCATGCCCTCGTCCTCCCACAATGAGACTTCCAGGAGCGAGCGCTCCTCCGAGCTCTCATCCCGGCGAAGACGACGGCGGCGGTGGGGAATAGCCGGCGGACTTGCCGTTGGGGCGCTGGTTGGTCTGGCATTTTATCTCCCACCCTTGTCTTTGCCGGAGGAGAAATCGATCGCGATCCTGCCGTTTCGTTCCCTCAGTCCAAACTCAGGCGACGCTTTTTTTGCGGAGGGTTTGCGGGAGGATGTCGTTTCGCGGCTGATGAAAGTGCAGGGCTTGAAGGTGATCGGCCGCCCGCGAGCAGACAGCCGGGCCAGGCAAGCGGCTGATTTCGTCGCCATCGGTCGCGCGGTGGGGGCGCGGCATCTTTTGACCGGCGATTTGCGGCGCTCGGGCGAGCGCGTGCTGCTCCGGGTCGGCTTGATGGATGCGAGCGATGGTCGTGAGATCTGGTCGGAAAAGTACGACCGCCAAATGAAGGACGCGATCAATCTGCAGGGTGAACTCGCCAGTCATATCGCGGCGGCGCTCGACGTCAGGCTGAGCGCGCGGGTAGGGACGGAGGTGCAGGCGAGTTTGACCCGCAATCCCGATGCCCATGCCCTCTATCTGCGCGGGCGCGTGCTGGAGAACAGCATCGCGACAGAGGTTTCAAACTATGAGGCGGCGGCGACGCTATACCGGCAGGCGATCGCGCTCGATCCCGGTTTCGCCGTGGCTCACGCCCGGCTCGCGAATGTTCTGGGAATTCTCTATCGCTTTCGCGGGCCGAGCGCGGAACTGCAAATTCAGGCCGCCCGCGAGGTGAGCGAAGCCCTGCGCCTGCAACCCGATCTCGGGGAAGCCCATCTGGCCAAGGGAGGGAATTTCTACCGCATCGAGCGCGACTTCGAGCGCGCGCAGAAGGAATTGGAAATCGCGCGCGACCTTTTGCCTAACGATGCCGCCCCGCGGGCCCTGCTCGCGCTGATTCAGCGGCGGCAGGGGCGTTGGCGGGAAGCGCGCGCCGGTCTCGAGGAAGCGCACCGGCTCGATCCGCAGGTGCGAAAGTATTTGGAAGAACTTCATGCCACCGCCTGCCTCCTGCGGGACTGGCCGGCGGCGGCGCAGTATGCCGACCTCGCCCTGGCCATGACGCCGAATGTCATCCGCCTGCAGGCTCAGCGCGCTCTGGTGGATTTTTGGCAGAGCGGCAACCTCGAGCCTTTGCGGAAGCTCTTTACCATGCGGAACCCGCCGGACACCGGGGAGGACGCGATCTGGGAGCGCTGGGATGTGGCTCTGCTTTCACGA
>JALYQE010000194.1 GCA_030855965.1 Verrucomicrobiota bacterium
GCAGCCGGCTAAGCCTGGCCGCGGGAATTTTGCCTAACGACACCCCGACTTTTCGCCGCTGGCTGAAGCAGCCCGGCGAGATCAAGCCCGGGGTGGAGATGCCGCACTTCGGCATGCTCCCGGCAGAGGAACTCGATGCCCTCGCCGCCTACTTGGAGAGCCTGCAATGACGACCTCGCCCCGCGATCCCGAGCCCTTGCCTAACGAGCCTACGCCTGAGCTGCAGCGCGCGCAGGAGGCGCGCCTGGCCAAGGTTTGGGAAACGCCCAGCGGCCTGCGCTACTGGGCGACGGTCAACAACACCACCGTCGGCGTCTGGTACACCGCGACGACCTTCATCTTTTTTCTTTTCGGCGGCGTTCTCGCGGTGCTGATGCGGATCCAGCTCGCTTTTCCGGAGAGCACTTTTCTCAGCGCCGAGCTCTACAACCAGGTCTTCACCGTCCACGGCTCGGTCATGATGTTTCTTTTCGCGATCCCGGTTTTCGAATCGATCGCGGTGATACTTCTTCCGCAAATGCTCGGGGCGCGCGACCTGCCCTTCCCGGTCCTGTCGTCGTTTGGCTACTGGTGTTTCCTCCTCGGCGGAGTTTTCCTTTCCGGCTCGATTCTTTTCAACGCCGCCCCGGCCGGTGGCTGGTTCATGTATCCGCCGCTGACTTCCGCCTACCAGCCGGGAATCGGCGCAGATATGTGGCTGCTCGGCTTTTCGTTTATCGAAGTGGCGGCGATCGCGGCGGCGGTGGAGTTGATCGTCGGGACCTTGAAATGCCGGCCGCCGGGGATGCGGATCAATCTGATTCCGCTCTATTGCTGGTACGTGCTTGTGGCGGCGGCGATGATTCTCTTTGCCTTCCCGCCCTTGATCGCGGGCAGCATGTTGCTCGAGATCGAGCGCGCTTTTGACTGGCCTTTTTTCCGCCCGGAATTCGGGGGCGATCCGCTCCTCTGGCAGCATCTCTTCTGGCTCTTCGGGCACCCCGAGGTCTACATCATCTTCCTGCCCTCGGTGGCGTTGATCGCGATGATCGTGCCGACGTTCGCGCAACGCCCAATCGTCGGTTACGGCTGGATCGTGCTGGCCGCGGTCGGGATCGGTTTTCTCAGCTTCGGGCTCTGGGTGCACCACATGTTTACCACCGGGTTGCCCGGGATTTCGCTCGGCTTTTTTTCCGCCGCTTCGCAGGCAGTCGCGATCCCGACCTCGGTCCAGATCTTTTGTTTCATCGCCACCCTGGCGATGGGAAAAATGGTCCGCTCGGTGCCGATGCTGTACACCGCGGGCGCGCTGGTGATTTTCGTCCTCGGTGGCCTCACGGGCGTGATGGTGGCGATCGCGCCGTTCGATTTCCAGGCGCACGATACTTACTTCATCGTCGGCCATTTCCACTACGTGCTGGTGGGCGGGACGCTCTTCCCGATCATCGCGGCCTGTTATTATTTCTACCCGCTGCTCGACGGGAAAACATTATCCGACCGGCTGGGCAAGATCGCCTTCTGGTTCATCTTCGTGGGCTTCAACGCGGTGTTTTTGCCGATGCACATCACCGGGCTGCGCGGGATGCCGCGGCGGGTTTTCACCTACGCGCCGGGGCTGGGGTTCGACCTTCTCAATCTCGTTTCGAGCGTGGCGGTGACCCTCCTCGGGCTCGGGATCGCGCTCGTGGCCTGGGACATCGTTAGGCCGAAAAAGAAGGAGCCGCGCCAGAAAAGAAATCCCTGGAACGCCGGCACCCTGGAATGGTCGCCGAAACTTCCGCCGCCGCCCTGGGGCATGCGCTCGATTCCGGAGATCGACAGCCGTTACCCGATTTGGGAGCAACCGAATCTTCTGCGCGATATCGACGAGGGCCGCTTCTATTTGCCGGACGCGAAGGAAATGGAGCGCGAGACCCTCGTCACTTCGGTGATCGACGCCACCCCGTTGCAATGTCAAAGGCTCCCCGGCTCAACTTTCATCGGGCTGGGCGCGGCGGTCGCGCTCGGCGGATTCTTTTTTCTCGGCACCTTCCACCTCTGGAAACTTTCGCTCCTCAGTTTTGCCCTCGCGATCGGGGTGATCTGGCGCTGGCTCTGGATCGGCACGGCGCGCATCCCCGAGAAGCCGGCGAAAGATGTCGGCCTCGGCCTGAAGCTGCCGCTTTATTTGTCGGGTCCGCAATCGGTCGGCTGGTGGGCGATGTTCATCACCATGCTGGCGATGCTCACGGCCTTCGCCTCGCTTATTTTCGGCTACTTCTTTTACTGGACAATCCACGAGGATTTCCCGCCCGCGGATGCGCCGGGGCCGGGCGTTTTCTGGCCCTGCCTGGCCGGCGGCTTATTGTTAGGCTCGTGGGCGCTCACTCTCTTCGCGCGCCGCAGTAACCGGCAGGATCGCACCGCCGCCTTCTACTGCGCGCTCGGGACGGCTGTCCTGCTCGCGATCGCCGGCGGGGCGGCGATTTTGGCCGGGCCCTGGTTCACCGGGCTCGATCCGACCGCACACGTTTACCCCGCGATCGTCTGGCTGCTCACGATCTGGGTCGCGCTGCATGCCTTCACCGGGCTGCTCATGCAGGCCTATTGCCTCGCCCGACGATTCGCCGGCCGGATGACCGCGCAATACGACATCGAGATATGGAACGTCAGCCTTTTCTGGCACTTCACCGCCATCACCGTGGTTATCACCGTCGCGGTCATCGCCGGATTCCCCCTTGTGAAATGAAGGAGGCTCCATGACCAAATCGGCCCAACGCGACACGCGGGAGCGACGGCAAAAACTCTGGCGGATCACGATTTCGCCCTCGATCTGGGCGCTGCATTTCCTGGTTTGCTATGTCACAGCCGCGATCTGGTGCGAGAAAATCGCCTCGCGCATCGGCCACCTCGGCGGGCTGCGGCTGGTGATCGCCGGGCTGACCGCCGCCGCCCTGCTCGGGATCGCGTTTAATGGCTGGGACGGCTGGCGCCGGCATTCGTTAGGCGGAGGCGGCGTGCCGCATGACGACGATCACCCGCTCGATCGCCATCGCTTTCTCGGCTACACCACTTTCCTCCTCGCCGCGCTCAGCGCGGTCGCAACTGTCTTCACCGCGCTGGTTGCTCTCTTTTTCCTGGATTGCCGATGAAGATCGCTCCGCCGTCCATCTTTCTCCTTCTCGGCGCGGCTGTGCTCGGCGGGACCTGGCTTGGTCCGCTTCCCGCGCTCGCTGTTTCCTCGTTTTCCGCGCACATGGCGATGCACATGATCGTGGTCGCGGTCGCGTCGCCCCTGCTCGCGTTTGGTTTTGCCGGAAGCCGCTACGACCCGGTGCGCCAATGGCCGGCGCTCTTCCCGCCGCTTCCGATTTCGGTGGTGGAACTCCTGGTCGTCTGGACCTGGCACGCGCCCGCCTTGCATCACCTTGCGCGGCACAGCGGCGGAGGGCTGATCGCGGAACAAGGCACGTTCTTGTTTTGCGGGCTGCTCATCTGGCTGGCCGCTTTCGGCGGCGAACGACCCCGCGGCAGAGAACGCGCCGGGGCCGGCGTCGCCGCGCTTTTGCTGACCTCGATGCACATGACTTTTCTCGGCGCGCTTCTCGCTCTCACCCCGCGCCCGCTCTACGCGCACGCCGGACATCTGGCGGCGCTGACTCCGTTAGAAGATCAGCATCTTGGCGGCGCGATCATGCTGATGGTGGGCGGTATCTCCTATCTTGCCGGGGGCCTCTGGCTGGTGCGGGACCTGTTGAGATGCGCGCCGCGCAAACTGGAGGTCGTCGCATGATCGCCTGGCTGCGGAAATTGAGCGGCGAGAAGCGCGGCGTCATTCTCACTTTGGCGGCGCTTTTTGCCGGCGGGGTCGTGCTCGGCGGGATTGTTTTTGCCTCGGGGATCCTGCCGATTAAGGCGAGCTCCGGGCATTGGCCGATCACGGAATGGTTCATGCATACCGGGATGGAACGCTCGGTTGCCTTGCGCAGCCTCGGGATCGAACCCCCGCCGCTCGACCACCCCGACCTCATCATCAAGGGGGCGACGCATTTCGAGATCGGATGTCGCCCCTGCCACGGCAGCCCCGGGCTGCCGCAACCGCGCATCGCCAGCCGGATGACACCGCACTCGCCCAATCTCGGCGCGCGCATCCCAAACTGGCAGCCTAACGAACTCTTCTACATCGTGAAACACGGGGTGAAATTTACCGGCATGCCGGCCTGGCCCGCCCTGCACCGCGACGACGAAGTCTGGGCGGTGGTGGCGTTTCTCCAGAAGCTTCCGCAGCTGAACGAAGCGGAATATCGCCGGCTCGCCCAAGGCGACCCGCGCCCGACCGCGCCGATGGAGCAACTGGAAGGAACCGAGCAGACACCCTCCGCCGTCCTGCAAACCTGCGCGCGCTGTCACGGCCGCGAGGGCGTGGCCCGGGGCAGCGGAGCTTTCCCGCACCTCGCCGGGCAACACGCGGAATACCTAACGAACGCGCTAAACGCCTACGCCGCGGCACAACGCCACAGCGGCCTCATGCAACCGATCGCGCTTGGCCTCGACCAGGACAAAATCCGCGCGCTCGCCGACTACTACAGCCGGCAAACCCTTCCCGCGCCCGCCGCTCCTCCTCCGGCCGACGCGGCGGCGATCGTCCGGGGCCAGGCCATCGCGGAGCACGGCATCCCGGCGCAGAAAGTGGCCTCGTGCATCGATTGCCACGGTTCCAGCGGGCGCCGGCACAAAGCCGCGTATCCCAGGCTCGCGGGTCAGCCGGCCGATTACCTTTTCCTGCAGCTTAAGCTTTTCAAAAAAGGCCACCGCGGCGGCTCGGCCTACGCCCACCTCATGCAGGCCGTCGCCCCGCGCCTGACCGAGGCCCAGATGCGCGACGTCGCACTCTATTTCGCCTCCCTCCCGCCGCCGCCGCCGGAGGCCGGCGCCCGCCCGGACGAGCCGGCGCAAACCCTGCCGCCCTAACGAATACGTTCGGAGGTTCCGCCAGCTAACCGGAGCTGCGGTCCGCGTTCCGAGAACAAGATGCGCGCAATTACTGTCCTCGCCCGATTAGGCAAGCGCCGGCAGACGCCGGGGAAATTTATCGGCGGCATAACCATGGCGAAACTGCTCACTTGCAGAACCCTGATGCACTCGTGATCACGGTCGGCAGAGCGTACAGAAACACGGCCAGGCCCACGATCGCGAAAGCCAGTGCGGCGGCCCAAGCCCCCGAAGCCTTCTCTGGCTCCGCCCCCGCGAAGTGACGAGCGATCGCAGGCGCCCGCCGCCAAAAGAAACAGCTCGGCCAACGCCATGGCGGCAGATGGCAGAACAAAGACAACAATGGCCAGCCGGAGCCCTCCGCCAAAGGCCTGAGACTGCGCGAACAGGAAGCCAATCGCGCTGCTTGCCATAAACGCGATGGCCTGGAACCACGCGGTAGATCGCGGCCAAGCCCGGACATGATCTTCGGGCTTTTTGGCAGATCGTCGCGCATCCGGTAGGGACGTTTTTCCATCAGCCCATGTGAAGGGCCGGCCGACGTCGTTGCTGCTGCTTTCGCGCAGGGTGTCGAGGTCGAAGAAGGCGGTGATCTGCTTCGGCCCCCACAACGTCGGACTGCATCAGGGCGGATCACCGCGGGATCGGCGACGGCTCTTAGCGCCGGGCGATTTGGTTCGCGGCCTGGCTGCGCAGGGCTTCTTCTTCGGGCAGGAGGGCGGCTTTACGTGCTCAGGTCCAGATAACGCGTGGCTTCGAGTCTCCGGTTGCTGCCGACGAGGATGACGCCGTAATAGAGCGCGATGGGCGGGTCGTCCAGTTGCGCGGGCGACAAGCGCTGAAAGACCCTGAGGGCGCCCCCGGTGTCGCCCGCCCGAGAAAGGGCAAAGGCGTAAGTGGAGGCAAAGGCCGGGTTTTGCGGCTCCTTCTCGTGGAGCGGGCGGGCGGCGTCGCGCGCCTTGGCGATGTCGGCGCCGAGCAGGAGTGAAAGTTGGGCCACGTTGTTCTGCACCGCGCGATCGTCCGGCTTGAGCTTGGCCCAACGCAGGAGGGCGCGGTAGAGGCCGCGAGTGTCGCGCTCTTCGCGGTAGAGCTGGAAGAGGGCTCGCAGCGCCGTCCACTGGGACCGCGGCTGGTCGGCCAGTTGCCAAAGCACAGCGGCGTTTTTCTCAAACCATTTCCAGCGGGTGGCGAGGCCGTGCAGGCGTTCGAGCTGCGCCGCATTGGAGCCGGCCGCATCGAGCGCGGCGGTCCAGTTTTGCTCGGTCGCGGGGGCGTCGCCGGTCTGTGCGCGATCTTCGCTTGCAGGGCGAACCGGAGCGGCTTGGCTGCGGACCAGGAGCTATTTTTCAGGAGCCGATCGAGGGCCGCCCAATCGCCCAGCAGGATGCAGGAATCGGCCAGCGCGGCCTGCACCACCAGTTTCTGCTGGATGGCTGCGGGCAGTTGCCGGCTCCAGTCGAAGGCGACGAGGGCCATAGTTTGGCCATTGAACCAGCGAATGAGGGCGGCGGCTTTCTCCGGCGTGCCGACGGCCTCGGCCTGGCACTGGGCCAGGGTGGAAATAAAGCCGGGGTCCTGGAATTTGCGCAACGCCTCGAGGGCATTGAGGCGAAGTCGAAAGGGGATCGCCGGGGCGGCGAGGGTTTGCCGGGCGACCGCCAGGCCCTCGGTCGAATCGCCGTGCCGGATGGCGTCGTCGAGGAGGATTTCGCGGGCCGCCACGGAGACCTGCGGATCGCTCGCCAGCGCCCTGGCCAGCCCGCGGCCATGCTCGCGGCGGCCGGGATCCTGGGCGACGATTTCCCAGCGCACGAGCTCGAGCTGGCGGGCGGAATCGGCCGGCGCGAGGCGGGCCGCGGCAGCGAGATGCTCAAGAGCGCTACTCTCCTCGCGCCGGGCGAGCGCGAGATGGGCGGCGGCGGCTTGGTAGGGAGCGAAGTTGCGTTTTGCTTCGGGGACGCGGCTGCGAGCGAAGCGCGGTCTCAGCGAGGGCGGCGGCGTCCGCGAGAGAGTCGGGGGCCAACTCCAAAACCTTCTGGCGCCAACGGACTGCTTCCTGGTTTTATTGGCGGTCGTAAATATCCGCCAGGGGCCGGCAGGCGTCGACGCTGTCGGGGGCCGCGACCATGGCGCGTTGCGCGGCGAGCGCGGCCCAGCGTAGGTCTCCTTTTTCAAGAGCAACATGAGCCTGGCGCATAAAACGGTGTTCCTGCCAGCGATGGTAAAAGCGAGACCCAATCCAGCACCCGGCGACGAGAAGGATCGCCCCGGCCAGCACCGCGAGAAGAGCCCGCAGGTAAAGACGCTCGGCTCGCCGAAGCGAAGAGTCCATTTTGCGGTTGGAATTGCGACGGCTCATAAAGGCGATACCCGCGCCGGAACTCGACCGGCCGCACAGCAGGCCTCTGCCGAGCAGATGGTATTCCCCGCGTCCTGGCGATCTCGCGAACTCCACGAGTCCCATTTCAGGGCACCCGCAGGCACGGCCTAGCGAACGCCGTGCCAAACAGCGACGCCAAACAAATTAATTCGCGTACAGCCAGCGGTTCCCCTCGGAGACGGGACAAAAAAATTCTCATCCGCGACGCCTTCGGCAAAGATTTCTGTTTACAGCGAGACTCAATTATGGGGATTATGGTTTTTCGCGGCCGGAATCTCGTCCGCAAAAGTTGAATCAAACCATGAAAATTCAGAACTCGAAAAAAATGGCGGCGATGCTGCTGGCGGCTACCTGCACCTTCCTCGGCGCAACGGCCAACGCCTCAGTGATCGACCTGGTAAATGACGACAGTGGGTCGGCCAACGGCGGCCAGTTCGTCTGGACATCGCAACAGCCCACCGGCACGGGAGTGATCGATCCTTTTCTCCGGGTCCAGGCGAACGGAAGTGAGCAGGGTTATAACACCTCGGGGGGCACTCCCTTTGATGAAAAGGCCGGCCCTTGGACGCATGACATCCAGTTCTCCGACCTGCAGGCGACAACGGTGACCCTGAATGGCGGTCAGTATTTTCAATTGCTTCTCGATGTGAACGAGCCGGGCGGGAGCAACTCGCTGATCTCGCTCGATCAACTGCAGTTTTACAGCGCGGCCGTCGGCAGCAAGACAACGACGGATATCGCTTCCCTTGGCACGTTGCGCTGGTCCCTCGACGGAGCGGGCGACAGCTATGTGCTTCTCGATGCCGCACGGAACAGCGGAAGCGGGTCGGGCGACATGTACGCCTATATCCCAGTCTCCGCCTTCGCCGGGGTCGCGGCAACGGATTACATCTACATGTATACCCGCTTCGGCGATCAAGTGTCGGCCGATGGAACCACCGAAGGCGGTTTTGAAGAGTGGGCGCTGGTGAACAACATGTCGCCCGTGCCGGAAGCCGGCGCGTTCTTCCCGATTATCGGGCTGGCGACAGCGATCGGCTGCACCCAGTTATTGCGCAAGCGCCGCGCCGGTCGCCTCAGCGAAGAAAGCTGATCATTCTCGATGGCGTTTGAGTGATCAAAAGTGGCCGTCTTCCAGCGCGGGAAGACGGCCCGACAAGAGCTTCACCACCACGAGCGTGAATTACACCTATCATTTCACCGCCACCCAGCACCAGACTCTGGCCTCCTGTCTCGCGAACAACGGTGTTATCGCGCTCGGGCTCGATTCCGACTGCCATTTCTTCAATCACGGCATCCACCTGCGCGATGACGCTGGTGCCGCAGCGCTCAGCTCAGGCGATGGAAATTAACGAACGTTGATCCTCCCGCTTTTCGTTAGGGTTAGGGTGGATGCGGCCGTCCTCCTGAGGGAGGCGGCCGTTTCCGTTTTTGGTTGAAGTGTCGCTGGCGAATAATTACTGGCGCTTTCCCACCGCAGTGGCACCCCCCAGCGAATGGTATGCCACCGCCTCAGGTTTCGTGCTGTTTCACGCGCTGTCGTCCCTTGGAAATACCGCAAAAGCGCGGCCCAAGGGAGGAATTTGGGCGTTTATGATCAGGAAAAAATGGTGACCATCAAAATATTTATTAAACCCTGAGTCTCAATTATGACAAAAAGCGCCCCTCCCAAGAATAAAAACCTTGCTATCAAACATTGAGTCCGATTAAACCTCCAAGAACAGGCCCCATGAAAGAAACCATGTTCCGTCGCAGCAGAAAACCGCTCGCCACCCTGTCTTTTCTCTGCGTCTTCGCCGCTACGTCCGCCTCGGCGACGGTGGTGACTTGGAATCTCAACCCGACCGGAACCGAAGGTGCCGTGGGCTCAGCATCGAAAATCTTTACCGCGTCTGGGTATTCCACCGCGAATGGCTACAGTCTTGGCATTGTCGGACCGTCGACCCGCGAGATGCAGGGAAACGGTTGGAACCCCACCCAATTTATCCAGTTTGATGTCGGTTCGATCATCGACCAGGAATTTGCGGATGGAAAACTGCAGATCGGTAGCGTTCAAGGTTCGTCGAACGACACCTTCGTCATCGGGGGATCATCGAGCCTGGGCGACCGCGGCACGCAAATCGGCGACCTTTACACCAGTTCGCCGGACATGCTTTTCGTCAGCATGGCGAATTTCCCCGACTACGACTTCATCTCGATCGGCGCCCTCTCTTGCGACGTTCTGCCAATCGCCTTTCCGGCGATCCTGACGGCGGTTCCGGAGATGAGCGCTTTTTTCCCGATCGTTGGCTTGCTGGCGGCCATCGCCATCACCCAGATTTTGCGGCGCCGGCGCATCGCGCAATTGCGGGCCGGTTCCCCGGGCGGGCACTAGAGACAATCTGAATTTGGCTTGGCGGCCGTCCTCGCGAGGGGGCGGCCGTTATTCCTTGTCCGCCAAGCGTTTTGGTATCGAGAAGGCGGCCTAGCCGCCCACGGCCATCTGCGCGGTCGCGATTTCGAGAAGCTCTGTCGTGATGCTGGCCTGCCGCATCTTGTTATACTCGAGAGTGAGATCCTTGATGAATTGTTGCGCGTTGTCCGTCGCGTTTTTCATCGCCACCATCCGCGCGCTATGCTCCGAGGCGCGCGCGTCGAGGATCATCTGGAAAACCTGATACTGCACGTAATACGGCAGCATGAAATCGAGCACCGCCTGCGCGCTCGGTTCAAAAGTGTATTCCAACATTGGGTCAGCCGCGGCCCCATCGGACGAATCGCCCGCGGGATCGGCGCCGAAGGCAAAGCGATCGATCGGCAGAAGCGTCTGCGCGACCGGCTTCTGGTTGATCGTGTTGACGAACTGAGTGTAAAGGACCGTCACCTTGTCGACTTCACCGCTGAGAAATTTCTCGACGCAGAATTTCGAGATCGCCTTGGTTTCCAAAATCGTAGGCGAATCTTTCAACTCAAAATCCGCCAACAGTTCACGCTTTGTCCGGGCAATGAACTGGCGCGCTTTGCGGCCGGCCGTGACGTAAACCGTCTTCGCCGGATCGAAAAGTGACGCCTCTCGCATGATGTTGGTATTTAACGCACCGGCGAGGCCTTTGTCGGTGCTGATAATCAGAACCAGCTCCTTGTTCGTCGGGCGAATCTGCAAGAGAGGATGGAGCAGTGGATCGGTCCGGCTCTTGAGCGAGACGAGGACGCGATTCATCAACTCCGAGTAAGGACGTCCCGCGAGCGCGTGCTGCTGCGCCTTGCGCATTTTCGAGGCGGCAACCATCTGCATCGCCTTCGTGATCTGGGCCGTGTTCCGGATCGATTTGATCCGGCGCCGGATGTCTTGCGTATTCGCCATGTCGTTAGGCCGTTATTGCCAGGTGGCTTTGAAATCGTTCAGCGCCGTCGCCAATTCGACCTCCAGATCCTTGTCGATCGCTTTCTTCGCCCGAATAGAGGCGAGCACGCTCTCCTTCCGCGTTTGCAGGTAGTCCTGCAGCTTGGTTTGAAATTCCTTTACCCGGTCCACCGGCACGGGATCGAGATACCCATTCTGCATCGCCCACAGGATCGCAACCTGTTCTTCGACCGGGATCGGGTTGTATTGGATCTGCTTGAAGAGCTCGACGATCCGCTGCCCGCGATCGAGCCGCGCCTTGGTCGCGGCGTCGAGATCCGAGCCGAACTGCGCAAAGGCCGCCAGCTCGCGGAACTGCGCGAGGTCGAGCTTGATCTTGCCGGCCACCTGCTTAATCGCCTTGATCTGCGCGGCGGAACCGACGCGGCTGACCGAGAGACCGACCGAGATCGCGGGACGGATGCCCTGGAAAAAAAGATCGGTCTCGAGATAGATCTGGCCGTCCGTGATCGAAATAACGTTCGTCGGAATGTAGGCCGACACGTCGCCGGCCTGCGTCTCGATGATCGGCAAGGCGGTGAGGGAGCCTCCGCCGGCTTCTTCCGTCACGCGCGCGCTGCGTTCGAGCAGGCGCGAGTGAAGATAAAAGACGTCGCCCGGATAAGCTTCACGGCCCGACGGGCGTTTCAAAACGAGCGAGACCTGCCGGTAAGCGACGGCGTGCTTGGAAAGGTCATCATAAATGATGAGCGCATCCATCCCGTTATCCATGAACCACTCACCCATCGCGGCCCCGGCAAACGGCGCGAGATACTGGTTTGTCGCGCTCTCCGAGGCGGGCGCGGAAATGATCGTGGTGTAGGGCATCGCGCCGTTTTTCTCCAGGACGGCGAGCGTCCGCGCGACGTTAGAGTTCTTCTGGCCGATCGCGACGTAGATGCAATAGAGGGGGCGATAATCTTTCAGCTGGCCTTCCTCCGCCGCCTTGTTCAGGCGCGCCTGGCTGATGATGGTGTCGACCGCGATGGTCGATTTTCCCGTCGCGCGATCGCCGATGATCAACTCGCGTTGGCCGCGACCGATCGGGACCATCGCATCGATCGCCATAATGCCGGTCTGCACCGGCTGGTTGACGCTTCGGCGCTTGATGATGCCGGGTGCGATCTTCTCGACCGGATAGTAAGTATCGGTGTTAATCGGCCCCTTGTTGTCGACCGGCTGACCGAGCGTGTTCACCACCCGGCCTAACAATGCTTTGCCGACCGGCACCTGGAGCAGTCGCCCGGTGGTTTTGACTTCGTCGCCTTCCGAAACCTTGGTGGGATCGCCGAGCAAAATGACGCCGACCTCGGTTTCTTCGAGGTTTAGCGCGAGACCGAATTCTCCGCTCGGGAATTCGATCATTTCATTCAACATCACCTCGCTCAGGCCTTCGACCCGCGCGACACCGTCGCCCGCTTCGCGCACGATTCCGACGTTGCTTTTGGTGGTCGAGGTTTTCAGCCCCGCGATTTGTGTTTCGATTTCTTCCAGAATGCTGCTCATGATTTTTCGTTAGGTTAAAGTTTCTGCCGCAGGCGCTCGAGTCGATTGCGGACGCTGCTGTCCCAGACGTCGCTCCCGACCCGGACGCGCACGCCGCCGAGGAGCGCCGGGTTGACGACAAAATTCGTCGTCAGGCCGGCGCCGTAGGTTTTTTCCAGGCCGGAGACGATCTGCCGGCCCGCTGCCGGATCGAGCTCCGAGGCCGACTCGATCGTGACCCGCTTCTTGTCCAGTTCGAGCCGCAGAAGGCGGTGATAGTTTTTGAGAAGCTGCACGTAATTCCGCGGCTTCTTCTCCACGATGGCGCGGCCGATCGCGCCGATTCTCTCCCGGTCGAGCGCCCCGTCGACGTAGCTGCTGCGCACAAGGTTGCGTGAGAGCTGGCGAATTTCCTTGCTGATCTTCACGCGTTTACGGGATCGTTAGGAGGCGACCTGGCGGCTTGCTTCCTCTTGCAACCGCCGCTGGTCTTCCGGCGTCAGGACCTTGCCCGTCACTTTTGCGGTCGTGTCGATGACCAGGCGGCCAAGCTCGCGCTTGAGCTGGCTCATCGTGCGCTCGTGCTCGAGCGCGCTCGCTTCCCGCGCCTTGGCCATGATCTGCTCCGCGGCCACGATCGCTTCCTGCTGTTTGCGCTCGGCGATGACGCCGGCACTGGCCCGCGCTTCGTCGATCATTTTCTGCGCTTCACCGTTAGCTTTGGCCAGTATTTCCTGGTAGCGCTGCTCGGCCTCCGCCAGCTGCTGCTTGATCTTCTCCGCGTTCAACAGCCCCTCCGCGATTCGTTGCCGTCGTTCTTCCAGGATGGTGAGGATCGGCTTGTAGGCGAAGCGTTTGAGGAGGAGCGCGACGATCACAAAACTGATCACCTGTGAAAGGAACATCCACAGGTTGAAACCAAAGGTTTCGCCCGTGGACCGGGCGATCTCGGTCAGGCCGCCTGCTTGAGCAAGGATTGCGAAGTTCATGCGTATGAAACGAGCACGGACAAGGAATTACCCGCCTGCTTACCGGACGAGGAAGAGGGCGTAGAACACGATCGCTTCCGCGAGCGCGATCGCCAGAATCGCCTGGACCAAAATCGGGGTCGCCGCGCCGGGGTTGCGTCCGACCGCCGAAGCCGCGCCCATGCCGATCAAACCCACGCCGATGGCGGCGCCGAGCGCGGCGAGACCGACGTGAATGCTTCCGCTAATTTCCGCTAACATTGGTAGTATCATATTTTTCTATTTGGTTGTTTTCCTCAGCCACTCCGCGGGATCCACGGGCATGTGGCCGAAATTTTTTAATGGTGCGCCGTCTCGTGCCCTCCTTCATGGGAGGCAATCAGAAGCGTAAAGACCGCGGTCAGAAGCATGAAAACGAGCGCTTGGACGAAGCCGACGAGGACTTCGAGGAAATAGAACGGGATCGAGATCAGCCAGGCAAAAAACTGCCCGCCGGCCATCGCCATCGATTCGAGCATGATCTCTCCGGCGTAGACGTTTCCGAAAAGCCGGAAGCTCAGCGAAATCGGCCGGAAGAGGATCGAGACAATTTCCAGCCAGCCAACGACGAAGAAAATGAAAATCATGAGGAACTTTAGAAGCCCCTTGGTGTCGCCTTTCGGCGCGAAAAGATGCATGATCACGCCGCCGACGCCGTTGGCCTGCACCGCCCAGATCATCCAGCAGACAAAGAAAATGCTGGCCATCGCGAAGGTCAGGTTGAGGTCCGCATTCGCACCCCGCAGCAGCGGAGTGGTGACGGAGAAGCCCCCACCGGCGGTGGCGTGTCCCCAGCCGATGGTCCCGACGCCCGGGATCAGGGCGAACCAGTTTAAGAAAAGGATGAAGATGAAAATCGTGGCGAAAAACCAAAACGTTTTTTTCACCAAATCCTTCCCGATCATCGACTCGAGGAAGTTGTAGAGACTTTCCACCATCCATTCCCAAAAATTCTGCAGTCCGCTCGGCACTGGCTGAATTTTGCGCGTCGCGAGCTGGGCCAGAAGGATGATGACCGCCGCCACGAACCAGGTCACGAGCATCGAATTCGTGACCACGAAGTTGCCGATGTGGAATAGCGGGGGCGGCTTCAGCGGGAGGACGTGATGCTCTTCCGCGTGCGCGCCGTGTTCGGCGCCGGCAGCGTGAATCTCGGGGGCGGAATCGGCCGGGCCCGCACCGAGGCTGAGGGCGGCGTTGCCGAAGACAAAGAACGCCCCGGCGACGAGTAGAAGTAGAAAACGAAAATAACAGTGGCGCATCGGCAGTGTCGAAAAGCGGCACTGCCGGTGGCCGGTGCGGCGCGAACTGGTCCCGGTGGAACCGACGTGCGCCGCAAGGCCGCTTACGTCGCGCATAAAGAAGAGCATGTTGCCAGTACTGACAAGCGACTTTCCCGAGTTTTTTTCCGCGGGAAGAAGAAGTCGTAAATCGGGGCGCGGCGTCTACTTCGCCGGGACACTTTCCTGCTGAAATGGCGGCGCCACCAGCGGTGCCTTCGTCTGCAGCCTTGCTTCGGCCTCCTGCACCATCTCCACGGCCTCGCGGTAATGCCCTTCCAATTGCGCGATATGCGAACCTTGCTTGAAATTCGCCGCCACCGATTCGCTCGCCAGCACGCCCATTTCTGCAAACGAATAAGGCGCGCGCGTGATCTTTTTCATCTCCGCCGCGAGCGACTGGTAATCGCGCTCATTGACGAGTGCTCCGCAGCGTCCTTCCTCGACCGCTTCCGGGATGCCGCCGTGCCGGGTCGCCACCACCGGCATGCCAGTCGCCATCGCCTCCAGAATCGAGTTGGGAATCCCTTCCTGGTTTTCGTCCGCCGGCATCTCGCTCGGATGCAGGAAGACATGGCAGGTGTGATAGAGCTCGAGCAGATCTTTTTGCGAGAGGAAACCGGTAAAGTGGACATGCTCGGCGATGCCCAACTGCGCCGCGAGCGCTTCCAGCACCGGTTGCAGGGGCCCTTTCCCCGCGATGAGCAGCTCTGCCCGCGGATTCTCCCGGTGAAAGAGCGCAAATGCCCGCAGGCAGGTCGTTAGGCCCTTTTTCGGAATCAGGCGGCAGGCCTGCAGGAATTTCCATTGCCCGTTCACCGGCGCCTCCCGGCGGACCATTGGGAATTGGGCCAAGGGAATCCCGGTGCGGTTGATGCGGATTTTTTCCGCGGGGCAACCCAGCCGGATCAGTCGTTGTTCGAGCGAGCGCGAGCGCGCCAGGACGAGCGGAACGGAGTGAAAAACCTTCTTCAATTTCGCGGCGTAATCCGGGTTTTCCGCTTTCAGCATCACATCCGCCCCGTGGAAGGAGACGATGCACGGTTTCGCCCAGCACTGGATGAAAGGGAGCAGGTGCACGCCGGTGTGGCCGAAATAAATGTGCATCAAATCCGCCCCGCGCCGCTCCAGAAGATTGGCCAGGAGCTGGTATTCGCCCCGGTAAACAATCGGCGGCTGGCGTTCGACAAACTTCAGCCAGCCGTGCCGGAACGGGTTTGGCCGCGGCGCCGGTATCACCTCGATGTCGTCAAAGGGAAACCGCTGGGTGTTCTGCTTCTTCTTCGTCATGACGAAGGTCTGCACGTCGCGCAAGGCGGTGACCTGCCGGTAGATGTGAAGCATCTCCGATTTCAGGAATGTGGTGCAATAACTTGCGACGACCAATTTCGACATAATTAGTGGGGAACACCCGGGTGGTTGGGCCAGAAAGTCGTGAACTGATAACGCATTCGTTTCGGTTGTCTAACTCTAATCGCTTTTCCCATGACTTACGGCCTCAGCATAAGTGGATTCCGGTGCATTGAGTGGAGCAAGGTCCGGTTCCCGCAGGCGCCGGTCGAGCGCCTCCTTCAGCTCCTCGATGCCATCATTCTCTTTCGCCGAGACCGGCACGATCTCGCGCTCGGGAAAGCGCTGGCGGATCGCGACCAAGTTCTCCTCTGCTTCCGGTAAATCCATCTTGTTCGCCACGATCCACCACGGGCGCAACGACAGGCGCGGGTCATACAGATCTATTTCGCGCCGCAGATGCTGCAAATCCTCGATCGGGTTGCGGCCCTCGCTCCCGGCCATGTCGAGGACGAAAAGGAGCAGCCGGCAGCGCGTGATATGGCGGAGGAACGCATGGCCGAGCCCGAGATTTTCGTGCGCCCCCTCGATCAACCCGGGAATGTCCGCCACCGTCGCGCGGCGATAATCGTCGAATTCCACCACCCCGATCATCGGGTGCAAAGTCGTGAACGGATAGGGCGCCACTTTGGGGTGCGCCGCCGAGACCCGGCGCAGGAGAGTGGACTTCCCGGCGTTCGGGTAACCGACCAGCCCGGCGTCCGCGATCGTGCGCAGCTCGAGGATGAAATGCCCTTCCTCGCCTTCCTCGCCCTCGGTGTACTCGCGCGGGGCGCGGTTGCGCGAGCTCTTAAAATGAACATTCCCCTTCCCGCCCTTGCCGCCGTGGCAGAGGATAAACTCGTCGTTAGGCTGGGCCAGATCCGCAACTTGCTCGAGCCTTCCGCCCACCTCCGTCTCCGGGCCGGGCACGATCGGCGCGGCCGAATCGGTGAAAGCGGTTGGATCGCCTAACGAATTTAAGCGGTGGACCACGGTCCCGACCGGCACCGGCACGATTTTGTCCTGCGCGCCGCGGCCGTGCATCTGCTTGCCCATCCCGTGGGTGCCCTTTTTCGCCTTGATCAGCGGTTCATAAAACAGGCTCGCCAGGTTGTCGGTGTGCTCATCCGCGCGCAGGACAATGTCGCCCCCTCTGCCGCCATCGCCGCCATCCGGGCCGCCCCGCGGGACAAATTTCTCCCGGCGAAAACTGACGCAGCCACGCCCGCCGTCCCCCGCCTTGGCGAAGATTTTGATCCGATCGACGAACATCGCCTAACCATACACGCTCCCGCCCTTCTGGGTAGCGCGCGACGGACTTGCCCGCCTGCGGGGCCTCGCCGCCGGCGACCGAAGTTAAGTTTTCCTGAGCAGCGACTGGTAGAGCCGCTCCGTCTCCTGTGCGATCGCGCTCCAGCCGAACTTTTCCTCCGCTCTTTTCCGCCCCGCGCGGCCGAATTTTTTCTGCAGGTCAGGATCCGCCATCAGCTGGTTGATCTTCCTCGCCAGGTCGCGCTCAAATTTCCCAGGGTTCGTCGGCTCAAACGGGCTCTCCGCCATCTGCTCGACCGGGACGAGGAACCCGGTCTCGCCCTCGACCACTACTTCCTTGATGCCACCGACCGCGCTCGCCACCACTGCGGTCTCGCAGGCCATCGCCTCGAGGTTGATGATCCCAAACGGCTCATAAATCGACGGGCAACAAAAGACCGCCGCGCCCGCATAAAGCTGGTGCACGGTTTTCTTGTCCACCATCTCTTCGATCCAGATGAGGTCGCTCCTTTTTCCCTGCGCTTCATGCACCGCCGCCTTCATTTCCGCCGCGATCTCCGGCGTATCCGGCGCGCCCGCGCAGAGGACGATCTGAAAATCCGGATCCAGATGGGGAATGGCGCGCGCGAGATGAATGATCCCCTTCTGCCGCGTGATCCGGCCGACGAAAAGCAGGTAGGGCCGGTTCGGGTCGATCCCGTAACGCACCAGGGCATCGGTCTTCTCCGTCGGCCGGTATTCATCGAGATCGACGCCGTTGTAGATGACGTGCAGGCGCTCCGGCTTGATCTCGAAGAGCCGCTCCAGGTCGGCCTTTGTCCCGTTCGAGACGGCGATGACCGCATCGGCCATTTCCAGCGCTGTCTTTTCCAGCCAGACGGTGAAATCGTAGCCGCCCCCGAGCTGCTCGCGCTTCCACGGCCGCAGCGGCTCGAGCGAATGCACCGTGATGACGAGCGGAATGCCGTAGTTCAACTTCGCCAGGACCCCGCCAAAATGGCTGTACCAAGTATGGCAATGAACCAGATCGGCCGTGATGTTCTCGGTGTTGAAATCGAGCGAGCGTTGGACGGCGCCGAAGACCGAGCGCAACGGTTTCGGAGAAGTGTAATCGTCCGCCGCGAGCTCGAACCCGCGCACTTTGGGATTCGTGCCTAACGACTCCTGGTCGCCGAAACAACGCACTTCCACCTCGATCAATTTCGCCAGCTCGCGCGACAAATAATCGACGTGCACCCCGGCCCCACCGTAGACGTGCGGAGGATATTCGTTCGTGAGGAAAAGGGCCTTCATGCTCATGATTCGGAGGAAGCGGTCGCGGCGGGTTGCTATTTTACCGCGTTCACCAGCAGGACCGGGACCTTCGCCTGATGCCGGACCTGGGTGATCGTGCTCCCGTAGATCAGATCCTTCAAAAAGCGGTGGCCATGTGTCGTCATCGCAATCAGGTCGCACTTTTCCGTCTCGGCAATTTTCAGGATTCCCGTCGCCGGATCGCCCAACGCGAGCTCGGCCTTCACCTTGAGGCCTTTGCCGCTCAGATCGGTCACCATCTCGGACAGATAATCGCGATCGGCTTGCATCTCTTCCGAGTCGCCAGCTCAAAGCGATTGTAATTCCGCGCCGCCCATCCATCGGCCACATGGACGAGGAGCAGCTCCGAACGATGCAGTTTCGCCAGCTCGGTGATGTGCGGAAACATCGCCTGGTCGGTGGGGCTGTTATCGAGCGCGACGAGGATTTTCTTGTACATCGAAACGAAGTTTGCAGGCTTGAGCCGCAGATTTTCGGGGCCGCGGCACCTTACTTAAAGCTTAAAGTTCAAGTCGAACACGATTTAACTAGCGCCATGCCTCGTCACTCTGCCGATCCAGTCGTTCTCGCCATCGATATCGGCACTTCTTCTCTCCGGACGGCCCTCTTCGATCAAAAAGGGCGGCGCCTTCCGCGCACCAATTCCCATCAGGTTTATCGGGTGCGGCATTTCGCCGGTCACGGAGCGGAGCTGGAGGCGGAAGTCCTTTTGCACGCCGCCCGGAAATGCCTCCGCCAAACCCGTGGCCTCACGACAAGGCCGATCGCCTCGGTCGGCGGCTCCGGCTTCTGGCACAGTCTGCTCGGACTCGATCGCGCGGGACGACCGGTCACACCCGTCTTCACTTGGGCCGACGCCCGCGGCGCGGAAGATGCCGCGCGCCTGCGGGAGAAGTTTGACGAGCGCGCCCTCCACCAGCGGACCGGTTGCATGCTGCGCGCCTCCTTTTGGCCGGCGAAGTTGCTCTGGCTGCGCCGGACCCGCCCCCGGCTTTTTCGCCGTGTGGCCCGCTGGGTTTCGCCCGCGGAATGGATCTTCGAAGAGGTTTTTGGCGTCCACGCCTGCAGCCATTCGATGGCGAGCGGCACCGGTCTCTACAATTTCGCGCAGCGGGACTGGGACGACGAAATGCTGCAAGTTTGCGGCCTAACGAGAGCGCAACTCAATCGCCTGCGCGACAAAGTGGAGATGAACGGGATAACCGTTTATCCCGCGATCGGCGACGGCGCCGCCAGCAACCTGGGCTCCGGCGCCTCGGGCAAAGGCGTCGTCGCGATCAATGTCGGGACGAGCGCCGCCGTGCGCGCCATTCCGACCGGGGATTCGCCCCTGCCCTTCGGCCTTTTCCGTTTCGTGGTCGACGGCCAACGCGCGCTTCTGGGCGGCGCGGTGAGCAACGCTGGCAATCTCCGCTCCTGGTGCCTGCGGGAATTGCGTTTGCCTAACGACGAGCGCGCAATCGAGAAACTATTGCGCACCGCCGGGACCGCTGCGGCCGACCTAACCATCCTGCCGTTCTGGGTCAGCGAGCGCGCGCCCACCTGGCCGGAGCAACTCGACGGCGTCATTAAGGGGCTCACCCAGGCGACGACGGCGGCGGATCTTCTGCACGCCGCGGCGACGGCGGTTTGCCATCGGCTGGCGGAGATTCTGCGCGAACTGGAAAGCGCGATCGGCCGGGCAAAAAAGATCGTCGTCTCCGGCGGCATCCTGCAGTCGCCCGCCTCGCTCCAGCTCCTGGCCGATTCGTTAGGGCGGGATCTGGAGATTTGCGCCGACCGGGAAGCTTCCCTCCGCGGGGCCGCGCTCCACGCGCTCGAGCAGGCCGGCCGGAAAATTGCCGCGCCCAAGTGCAGTAAGCGAGTGCGGGCCAACCGCGCGCTCGCCGCCAGAGGGCGGAGGCAGCGGGAACGGCAGCGCGTCCTCGAAGAACTTCTCGGTCGCGGGCGTGGCTGACCGCTATTTCACGCGCGCTTCGCGTTCGAGCGCTTTCAGCCAGCTCATCACGAGGGTGTGCTTCTGCCTCTCGCCCGAGCGCTCGAAAATGAAAAGCAGGTTGGCCAGCATCCGCATCAAGGCGAGCCGCGGCGAGGCCGGCGCGAAATAACTCGACTGCGTCTTCAGCCGTTGCCGGGCGAGGATCGCCTCGCAATCGGGCCGCGAAAGGATGCGCCCCTGGTGAAAAGGATCGAACAAAATTCGCTCGTAGCGCGCAATAAAATGCCCCGGCAGATTGATTCCGTCGATGTGCATGTTAGCGCGCCGGCCGATGATCACATAAAGCATCGCGAGCGAAATCGGAATGCCGAGCCGGGTCTCGATCACATCGCTCAGGAGCGAATTTTTCGGATCGTAATATTCCTCGGCGTTGCCGCGAAACCCGAGGTCTTCGGCCATGAAAGTGGTCAGGGTTTGAAGCCGTTCGCGGTTCGAGCTGGCCTTGGCCACGAGCAAGCGCAGCCGCCTTCCCCAGGCGTCCAGTTTACGGCGCAGTTTGGTCACCGGTGCGTCCGGTTCGAAGCAGAGCGTTAGAAGCCACCAGACCGCTTCGATGTCGCCGTGCTCCGGGAACAAATGCGCGCAAAGGAGCATGTCGTCGTGCGCCTCGTCGGTCTCGATTTTCTCCAGCACCTCGCGGACGTGCGCCGAGACCGCCTCGTCATCGAGATTAAGCAGGTCGCGCAGAGCAGCAATGCCGTCGCTCCCGGATTCGATCAGCTGCTCCTTGAGGAGGGCGACCGTCGCGGGATCGTTGTCGCGCAGGAGCCGCACGATCGCATCCTTCTGGAACATGTGTCTTTTGTACGATTTTCCGGTCCGGCGCGCAAGGTGTTCAGTCGTCCCCGCGCACGCTTCTGCGCTTCAACGGTCGTGCGCTTCGAGAATGATCGTGGCCAGTCCGCTGTTTTCGGTATGGCTGAGACTGATCCAGATGTGGGCCACTTCACGTTCGTTAGCCATCTTCTCCGCGCCGCCGCTCAGGACGACGAATGGCTCGCCGCTTTCTCTCTTCTGCACGTCGAGATCGCGCCACCCCATCGACTTTCCGATCCCGGTCCCGAAGGCTTTCGAAAGCGCTTCCTTGGCCGCAAAGCGCGCCGCGAAATGGCGCGCGGGAAATTTCATCGAGTTGGAATAAGCGATCTCGCCCTCGGTGAAGACGCGGTGCAGAAAACGGTCGCCGAAACGCTCGATCGAATTCTCGATCCGCGCGCAATCGACCAGGTCGATACCAATGCCGATGATTCTCATCCCTTGTAGTTTTGCATTAGGGCGAGCATTTCGCTGACCGCGGTTTCGAGCCCGACCCATATCGCCCGCGCCACGATGGAATGGCCGATGTTTAACTCCACCAGATGCGGGATGCGATGGATCAGGGAAATATTGCGGTAATTGATCCCGTGGCCGGCGTTGACCTGGAGGCCAAAGTTGGAAGAGCGAATCGCCGCCGCGCGCAGACGCTCGAGTTCCTGTTGCTCGACTTTTTCGGTGTAGGCATTGGCCAGTGCGCCCGTGTGCAGCTCGACGATGTCGGTCGCGAGCCGCAGCGCGACATCGACCTGCTCCGGTTCCGGGTCGATGAAAAGGCTGACCCGGATCCCGGCCGCATGCAGCCGCTTCATCGTCGGAACCAGCTCGCGTTCGTGCCTAACGAGATCGAGGCCGCCCTCGGTCGTGATCTCGGCGCGGTTTTCCGGGACGAGGCAGACTTCATCGGGTTGCAGGCGAAGTGCGAAATCGACGATCTCCGGCGTGTTGCCCATCTCGAGATTGAGCTTCGTCATGATATTGGCGCGGAGCCGCTCCAGGTCGCGGTCCTGAATATGGCGGCGGTCGGCGCGGAGATGTGCCGTGATCCCGCTCGCCCCGGCGCGCTCGCAGAGACTCGCCGCCACGACCGGATCGGGCTCGGCATTCTTCGAGTCCGGCGTAGTCGCGTAACGTGTCTGCCGGAGCGTGGCGATATGGTCGACGTTGACGCCGAGCTGCAAAGTTCCCATGGCTTTCAATAGGAGCACTCTCCCCGGCGCGGCACAAAGAAATCCGGGGAGCACGGGCTGCCAGCGCGTCGTTGGAGGCAGTCTGCCTCCAACCGCGAATCGCGAGATGGAAACGATAAACTTCCCGGTAGGCGCGCAGCGAGCGCTCTCCTCCGCCCCGGAACAAATTCTTCGCGCGAGGCTACCCGTGAATCTCGGTGCCGGCTCCTACGCGCGGGTGCGGCGCAACCTGCGCCGCACGACGGGCTGGCAGCCCGTGCTCCCCGGAAAAATGCCACCGCGCACGACGCGACCCGTTAGGGAAGAACTTCGAACTGGCTCATGAGCCGAAACATCTCGTAGCGCTCGTCGATTTCCTCACTCGTTAGGTTGCGCAGCCGCTCGAGGCTGAAAGCTTCGACGTTGAAACTCGCCAGCACGCTCCCGAAAATGACCGCCCGGCGCAGGAGCGCGAAATCCACTTCGCCGTCGCCTTTCCCGGCGAGGTATCCGGCCAGGCCGCCCGCAAAAGTGTCCCCCGCCCCGGTCGGGTCATGGATGTCCTCCAACGGATACGCCCCGCAGCTGAAAAAATCGTCCGGCCCAAAGAGGAGCGCGCCGTGCTCGCCTTTTTTGACTGCGACATATTTCGGCCCCATCCGCCGGAGCGCTCGCCCGGCCCGGATCAGGCTCGTGTCGCCGGTCATCTGGCGCGCTTCGCTGTCGTTCAGGATGAGCAGGTCGACCCGCGGGAGGAGCGCGTCGAGATCTTTCCGGGTCGTCTCAATCCAGAGATCCATTGTGTCTGCCACCACAAACCGCGGCCGGCGCATCTGGTCGAGAACATGGGATTGAAGCGAAGGCGCGATGTTGGCCAAAAGCACGAACTGCGTTTCGCGAAAATTTTCCGGCAACTCGGGCTCGAAGTTTTCGAAGACATTGAGCGCGACTGATTTTGTTTCGCGGGTGTTCAGGTCCCAGGCGTATTCGCCCGACCAGCGGAAGGTCTTGCCCGCGACCTGTTGCACGCCGGAGGGATCGATGTTGCGCGATCTCCAGAAATCAAATTCCGACTTCGGAAAATCGTCGCCAACCACTCCGACGAGGTTGACCGGGGCGAAAAAACTGGCGCCGACCGCGGCGTAGGAAGCGGAACCGCCGAGTTGGTCGGCATGTTCTTCAACCGGGGTTTTGACGGTGTCGAGGGCAATGGATCCAACTACGAGAACAGACATGGTTTTATAGGTTTATAATTCAGTTTGGGCGAGCAGCGCTTTCGCAGCGCGGGTGGCCTGGGCCACATCTTCGCTTTGCAGGAGCCCAGATACGATGACGACGCGCTTTGCGCCAGCGGCCAAAACAGCCGGGAGATTCTGTGGCTTGATCCCGCCGATGCAAAATATCGGAAGCGACACCAATTCTTGCACGCGCCCGATCTCGTCTGTGCCGATCGGCGCGTAATCGGGTTTGGTCGGTGTGGCAAAGAGCGGACCGAAGCCGATGTAATCCGCGCCTTCCGCGGCGGCGTTTGTTGCCTGGTCCAGGCTGTGGGTCGATTTCCCAATCCAGCAATCGCGCCCAACGATTTCGCGCGCGGCCGCGATCGCGAGATCGTCCTGGCCGATGTGCAAACCTTCTAGGGCCACGTCCCGCGCGATTTCGGGATGATCGTTCATGATCAGCGGCACACCCGCACTGCTCGTTAGGCGGTGGAGTTTTTCGGCTAGGCGGGCGAGCGCTTCGACGCCCTCTTTTTTTCCCCGCAGCTGGATCAGATCGGCTCCGCCCCGGATCAGATCGCCCGCAATAGCTTCCGCTCTTTCCGTCGCGACATAACCGAGGTCAAGGATGGCGTAGAGCCGCGCACGCTGCAGCGCATTCGCCGCGCTCAATCCTTCAGGCTGCCGTTGGACGGCCGCAGCTCGAACGCTTCCGAGTTCATCATCCGATCGACGAAGCCGGTGTCGTAATGGCCATTCCGGAAATCGGCGTTACGCATGATTGCGTTGTGGAACGGGATCGTCGTCTTGATTCCGGTGATGAGATATTCCCCCAGCGCGCGACGCATCCGGGCGATGGCGGACTCGCGCGTCGCGCCGACCGCGATCACTTTCGCGATCATTGAGTCATAGTTAGGCGGGACGGTGTAGCCGGTGTAGGCGTGGGAATCGATCCGCACCCCGCGGCCGCCGGGCGCGTAATAGAAATTAATCCGCCCGGGCGAGGGCTGGAAATTGCGCGCCGGATCCTCGGCGTTGATCCGGCATTGAATGGCGTGGGAACGCGCGAGCGGCTTCGCCACGTGAGGCGAGAGTTTGTCGCCGGCCGCGATGTGAATCTGTTCCTTCACCAGGTCGCACCCGTAAACTTCTTCCGTGATCGTGTGCTCGACCTGGATGCGGGTATTCATCTCGATGAAGAAGTAGCCACCGCTTTGGTCGACCAGAAATTCCATCGTCCCGGCGTTCGTGTAACCAACCGATTGAGCGAGCTTGATCGCGGCGTGGCCCATCCGTTTGCGCATCGCCGGCGTGAGGAGCGGTGATGGACACTCCTCGATCACCTTCTGGTTGCGGCGCTGGATCGAGCAATCGCGCTCGCCCAGATGGACGGTGTTTCCGTAGTTATCGGCCACGATCTGAAACTCGATGTGGTGCGGATTGATGATGAGCTTCTCGATGTAAACCTCGGCGTTTCCGAACGCCTTCTCCGCTTCCATGCGCGCGCCGTGAAATCCCTGGAGCAGGCTCACTTCGTTATGCGCCGCGCGCATTCCGCGACCGCCGCCGCCGGAGACCGCCTTGATCATGAGCGGGTATCCGATTTTCTTCGCGACCTTGATCGCTTCCGCTTCGCTCTCGACGATGCCATCGCTTCCCGGTGTCACCGGCACTCCAGCTTTGCGGGCCGCGCCCCGGGCGGAATTTTTGTCGCCCATCGCGCGCATCGCGGCCGGAGTCGGGCCAATGAATTTGATTTTGCAGCTCTCGCAGACCTCGGCGAAGTGCGCGTTCTCGGCCAGGAACCCGTAGCCAGGATGGATCGCATCGACGTCGCCGACTTCCGCCGCGCTCATGATGCGATCGATGCGCAGATAGCTATCGGAGCTGGGCGCTGACCCGATGCAGATCGATTCGTCCGCGAGCTGCACGTGGAGCGAGTCGACGTCGGCCTCGGAATAAACCGCGAGGGTGCGGATGCCGAGTTCCTTGCAGGCGCGGATGACGCGCAATGCGATCTCTCCGCGGTTGGCGATCAGGATTTTTTCAAACATGAAATCTCACGGGCAGCGAGCGGCTCGTTCGGCATCCCGACCCGGCAGAACCGCCTAACGAACCTTAAAAAGAGCCTGCCCAAACTGAACCGGCTTGCCGTTTTCCGCCACCACTTCGGCGATCACCCCTTTAAGCTCGGCTTTGATTTCGTTCATCACTTTCATCGCCTCGATGATGCAAACAACAGTGTCTTCGTTCACTTCCCGGCCGATATCGACAAATGGCGGCGACTCCGGCGAAGCACCCCGGTAGAAGGTGCCGACCATCGGGGAAATGATCTCCTTGCTCGCGTCGCTCGCCGGGGGCGCGCTCGCCGCGGAGCCTGAACTGGCCGCAGGCGCTCCCCCGCCGGCTGCCGGCGCGGCACTGAGTTGGGGCATGGTCGGCGCGGCAAAAACGGTTTGTTCGCCCGCACCTTTTTGCAACTTCAAACGGAAGCCCTCCTTCTCCATCTCGAAAACGGAGAGGTCGTTTTTTTTCATCAGGTCGATGATTGCTTTGATATCTTTGAGTTCCAAAGGCGCTTCCTTTCCGGTTTGGTGAGACGTTAGGTAAAGCGGTTTTAACGATGGGGTCAAGCCGTCGCTTGGCTGGGAGCCTCAGGAAAATGCTGCCGACGGTAATCAAAGATCCGCTCGAGTTGCGGCCGAATGAGGAGCTGGTTGAGGATCGCGCCGAAGGGTCCGAGCGGCGGCACATAGGTGACGAGGTCGTGCACTTCCGTCCCACCCCCGGGCCGCTCGCGAAAGGAATGTTCGTGATGCCAGACCTTGTAGGGGCCGACCCGCTGCTCATCGACGAAGCGATGCGGCGCCTCGACGTGCACGATTTCGGTCAGCCAGGTGAGCGGAATGCCGAACACGGGCGAGACGGTGTATTCGATCATCAGGCCCGGATAAACTTCCGACGGCAGCTCGCGCTTGATCACGAAATTCATCGCGGGCGGCGTGATCTTTTTCAGATTCCGGGGATCGGAAAAAAAGCGCCAGCATTCCGGCAGCGACAGCGAGACATTTTGACATCGCTCGAGTTGGTAAATGGGCATGGGGACGATAACACTCTTACGCCGCATCCGTGGCGGCGAGCCGATCGGAGACGACCTTTCCATCCCGCAACTCAATCAGACGCGAGGCGGCGGCCGCGACTTCCGCGCTGTGCGTGACGAGGATCAGAGTTGCGAGCCGTTCATTCGCAATCTGTCGCAGCAGGTCGAGAACGCGCGCGGCCGAAGCGGTATCGAGATTACCTGTCGGCTCGTCCGCGACGAGGAGCGACGGCCGGTGCACCAGCGCGCGCGCAATCGCGGTCCGCTGCTGTTCGCCGCCGCTGAGTTGGTGAACGAAGTGGGTTGATCGGTTCGTTAGGCCGACCAACTCCAGAAGTTCGCGTGCCCGCGCCTCGCTCTCGGCCAGGGAAACGCCCTGCAGGAGCAACGGCAGGGTCACGTTTTCGAGCGCATTCATGGTCGGAAGGAGATTGAAGAACTGGAAGACGAGCCCGAGCTGGCGGCGCCGGAAATCAGTCAGCTGCGCGTCGCCCGCGGTCGTTAGGCTGATTCCATCGACCATGATTTCCCCCGCGGTTGGGCGATCGAGTCCTGCGATCAAATGCATGAGCGTGCTCTTGCCGCACCCGCTCGGACCAACCACCGCGACGAACTCGTGCCGGCCGATATTAAGCGAGACCTCCTCGAGCGCGTGCACTGAACGCTCGCCCGCTTCGTAATAGCGACTAACTTTTTGCAGGGAAATCATGCCGGTGTCCGCTCATCTACCTACGACCCATGACCGCGCAAGGACGCCGCCAAAGTTTCGCATCGTGGCCGAGACGGAGGATTACCTCGTGGTCGACAAGCCGCCTTTCCTGCTCATCCACCCGAGCAAGCCCGACGGCACCCCAACGCTCTGGGCCGCCTTGCGCGAGGTGCTCGCGTTTGAGCTGGTCAATGGCGGCCAGGTCTCGATCGTGAACCGGCTCGACCGCGAGACGAGCGGACTCGTCCTAATAGCGAAAAACCGGGAGACGGCGCGCCGCTTCGGCCTCGCAATGGAGCGCCGGCTGATCGAGAAAGAATATCTCGCCATCGTCTTCGGCTGCCCGGATTGGGAGGCAATGACGGTGGACGCGCCGCTCGCGCGCCAGGGCGAGCATGGCCATTCCGCCATCTGGCTAAAGCAAACCGTCCACGCCACAGGCGCGCCGGCGGCGACGGATTTCCGGGTCGAACGCCGATTCGTTAGGCAGGATAGGCAGTTTGCGATCGTCCGTGCCATCCCGCGCACGGGCCGGACACATCAGATTCGCGTCCACCTGGCCCATCTCGGTCACGCCATCGTGGGCGACAAGATTTATGGGCCTAACGAGAAGCTGTATCTGCGTTTTATCGAGACCGGCTGGACCGATGAACTGGCGAGGGAGCTTCTCCTGCCGCATCACGCGCTCCATTCCGCCCGGCTCCGCCTCGCGGGAGAATTCGACTGGCCAAGCGCGCTCCCCGATGATCTGGCCTCCTGGCTCGGAACAAACTCGGCGGCATAACTTCGCGGAGCGCACGCGCTGCTATTGGCTGCTCGTCACCTTCAGATTCAAGATCTTGATCTCCACCTCATCCATCTTGTGCTCCGTCGCCAAGGTGAGACCGCCAGATTTCTGGTAATTTTCCCACGTCCCGTGCTTCGATTTGCCCGGCTCGGAAATATAATCCCACGAGGCCAGCAACTTCGTCGCCGGATCGATGTAGAGCCGGTATTGGTCGTTAGGCGTGAGACCCACTTGGTCGAAACTCAAGAGCAGCACCTCGCGTTCGGCCCCATCGATCGTCTTTCGTCCCTCGGCCTTGAACTGAATCCCGCGATCCTTGAATTTGAGTGGAGCCAGCAGCCAGTAGGAGTCGTTCACCCAACGCGCGTAGGCGGCCTTGCCATCTTCGTCTGTCGCCGGGTCCGCGAGGTTAACGGTGACATCCTTGCCCTTCCATTTCACCCGGTCGGTTTGCGCAACGACATCCCAGTGATGCTCGGCGGAAACCAGCGTCTGGCCGCCTTTTTCGACCGCGAACGTGAAGTCGATCGTCTTGACGTTAGGCCAATTCTCCCCGCCGCTCGCTTTCCAGACGGCCTCGGCAAGTGGCGCGGCCTCCTCCGCCGCCGCGAGGAAGCCGGGACGTGCTGCGCACAGGACGACGAGCCAGAGCAGGGTGAATTTTTTCATGACGGCAGCATCACGACATGCCGCTTCGATTGCAATTACGGCAGTTCGAAATATGCTTCCGCCCCTTTTATGAAACGAACCCTTGGCCTGCTCATCCTCGTCGCCGGGGTGGCCCTCCTCGCCGGTCGCGTCCAGGCTGGCGAAGTCGCCGCTCCCGCTCCGGCGCGCACGGTCCTGGCGGGCAGTGACTTCGAGCCGCCCCAATTCGAGTTCGCGACCGAGACTGCTTTTCTGCTCAGTTTTATTGGGAACCCCAACGCCTACGAAATCGGCGCGCAATTTTTCACCGCGCGGGTGCGCTGGGGAGTTAATCGCGACGACGACAGCATCTTTCGCGGTTACAACCAGGTCTACCTTACGGGAATGATTGAGCCGATCTTTCGCGGACCGGAGAACCGTTACTTCGGGATCTCGGCTGGTTTTCGACACGTCTTCGTTCGGCCGGGCTGGCGTTTGCAGCCTTACGCCTCGGGCGGTGTTGGTCTCGGCTTCATCGACAGCACGGATCAGTTTCGACAGGGACAGGGGCAGGATTTCACTTTCAATATCCTGACCCAGGCGGGAGTGGACTATCTCATCAACGAGCATTGGAAAGTAAACGTCGGCGCGCTCTACCAGCACCTCTCCAACGCCGGCCAGACCGATCCTAATCCGAGCCTGAATCTGATCGGGCCGCAAATCGGCGCGACGTTTTCGTTTTAGTCGCGGCCGAAGCATGAGCGCGCCTAACGAGAACGTCCTGGTCGTTAAGCGCAGCCTTTTCAACGAACTCGGCAGCTTCCATGGCTTGAATTTCGAGCCGCAGCGTTATCTCGACGCGATGCTGGCGCGGGGGAATAATCATTTTCTCGCGCGCGCCACGGCGGAAAACGATCCCAGCCACAAACAGATCATCCCCTACGCCCTGCTTGTTTGCGGCGATCGCGTCCTGCATTACGTCCGCGGAAAGAAAGCGGGCGAACAGCGACTGGTCGCGAAGGGCTCGATCGGGATCGGCGGACACATGAATGACGAAGACGAATCCCTTTTCGCGTGGGACGAGGCGGCTTACCGGGCCGGAGTCGAGCGCGAGGTGAACGAAGAAGTGGAAATCTCGACTCCGTTCGAAGACCGGATCGTCGCGCTGCTAAACGACGACACGGCCGAAGTCGGCCGCGT